>NZ_CADEPK010000300.1 GCF_902829255.1 Metabacillus niabensis
CTATTTCATCGTTCATATTTGATACTTTATTTTCAATCGTAGCTGATGAAACAAAATAAACAACATTACCAATAATCAAACTAGGAATAAGTGTAAATAATAGCAAAAACAAAATTATTCTTGATTTTAATGTCATCCCAACAAATAGTTGAGGAAGCTTAAATTGATTCTTTCGATCTTTTTGTCGTTTCTTACTTATTGCTGGTTTCTGTTTTGGTTGTTTTCTTGTACGCAAACCTATTTCCCCCTACCTGAATAAATTTCAATATCCCCATATTAAAATGAAACGATGTTTCTTAAACTTTGCTGCTTTATATATATTTCTTTGATTTACCTTTGCAAGTAAAACATAAGAGTCATACTCTCTTAATATTTTGAACTAGTTTTACGTCCTCCTTCATTGCAACTCTTCGAAGGAGTCTCTTAAATCCTCTACTAACAATCTATTCTTGAAAAAATCCAACACTAGTACAGGAGTTACATATGTATTCGCTTCCAATTATACTATAATTCTCCTATATTTTCTTTAAAATCCCGAAAAAAATAGTGATATTTTACTATTTTTTATAGTTAGTAATTGGAATGTATGTAGTCTATAACGAAGTAGGATATATAGATTATAAATTAATGTACTACATCTATCTTAATGGAGATGTTTTAATAAAGTAGTTTTTTTCTTAAACATTAATTTTAAGACATAAGTAAATTGCGGGGAAGTATTTTTATATGTTTCGGCTAAAATATAACTTACTTCCTATATATCATAATCACGTTCTCGTTCTTCAATGTCTAATAAAAACAAATATCAATACTAAAAAGGTGCAAGCTCCAACAAAACTTTTGCTCCAATTCCAGTTATAAAGGAAACGATTGCAAAAACGATAATAAAAGATGGATACGTAACGTAAGAACAAATTTACGGAAAGTAACTTTTTAATAGGAAAGGACCAGTATCCTTGATAATAGGCTACTGGTCCTTTTCCTATTGTTAACTTGCTATTGTTTCATTTACATTCTCTTTCGCTAATCTTTGCTTCTTCGCCTTTTTGAAATGTAACAGCTCATAAATGACCGGAATGACGACTAAGGTCAACACAGTTGCGACACTTAATCCTCCAATAACAACTACTGCTAAGCTTGAAGATACAAGGTTACCCGCTTCAGCTTCCTTGAAAAGTAACGGGAGCATTGCACTTATTGTCGCAACTGCTGTCATAATAATTGGACGCATTCTTACAGATGCTGCTTCTACAAGGGCATCACGGATAATCATTGTTTCTTCATTTTGTTTGACTCGATCAAGTAATACAATCGCATTTGTGACAACGATTCCGATTAACATTAATGCGCCTAATAATGTCGTAACGTCAACGGTAATGCCACTGATGATAATACCTAAAATTGCACCGATTGCCGCGAGTGGTAATGAGAAAAGAATCGCAATTGGGGCACGCATCGTTTTGAATGTAATAAGCATAATTAAGAACACAATCCCAATTGAAGCTAGCATCGTCATAAATAAATCATTAAAATCGCTTGCTTGGTCAACACTTGCTCCTCCGATTAAAACCTCAGTATTATCCGGGATTTCTATGCCATCCTTTTCCCCATCACCAAATATCTTTTGATTGACTTCACTTGAGATGGCTGAAAGTTTTTCTGGCTCAATGGTTGCTGTGACTCGAATATATTGTTCACCATCTTTATGGAATGAGCTTGTCGGCTCTTCATTCCTTTCAAGCTTCGCAACTTTCGAAATCGGTGTCATCCCTGTTTCGGTCATAATTGGTACATTTGACAAGTCCTTTTCAGTTTCAGGATTATATAATGGTTCAAGCATAACTGCTGTTTGGATGTTATTCATCTCAATCATTCCAAGTGGTGTTTGGTTCAGCATGACAGCTGCTTGACTAGAAATTTGGTCAGCCTTCGCAACACTCGGATTGACTGCAAATGAGTAAACAACCTTCGTTTCTTCTTGATTTGTGCTTACTTTTTCAATGCCATCAATATCCTTAATCTCAGCCCGAACCTTTTCAGAAACAGTAATTAGTTCGTCAAGATTATCACCGACAACATCGATTGTAATGGAGGTTGCTCCACCACCCATGAGAGAAGCCTCTGTAGCTTCTAGTGTTGCATTTTTATATTCATCCTTTTGGGAATTTATCTTTTTAACAACTTCTTTACTATCTACATCTTTTTCGAGGGTAGTCAAAATTTGTGCCTCTGTTGGATTACCTACACCACCATATTTAGCTGCATCTTGATCATTTCCTACTTGAAGGTAAACATTTTTTACCCCATCTTGCGCTAATACAAATTCCTCTAGTTTTTCAGCACCTGTTTTTACCGTTTCAATAGGTGTCTCATTTGGATAAGTTAAGCCAACATAAACATAATCTGGTTTCGTTTTATTTACAGATCCCTTAGGTAAGACTAAATAAGCACCGACTGAGCCAGCAAATACAATAAATGCAGTAAGCAATACAACCCATTTATGATTTAATGACCATGTTAACATTTTTGCAAATTTAACTGATGGCTGATGCTCTTTAATTTTTGCATGTTTAAGTAATCCAGCACTCATGACAGGCACGACTGTAATCGCAACAATTAACGAAGCTAATAATGAGTAGGTAATTGTTAACGCAAATGGTAATAGGAAATCTTGTAGACTACCATTTAACAGACCCATCGGTAAGAATACAGCAACTGTTGTTAAGGTAGAAGCAGTAATCGCTTTTCCAACCTCTTTTGTTGCATCAATTACCATTGCAACTGAAAATTTTTCTGTTTGGGAACGACGGAAAATATTTTCAATGACGACGATACTATCATCGACTAAACGGCCAACTGCGACGGCTACTCCACCGAGTGTTAAAATATTTAAGGTTACACCTGATTGTGACAATAAAAACAGAGTAAACCCTAAAGATAACGGAATTGATACGATTGTAATTAATGTTGAGCGTAGGTTACGTAGGAATATCATAATAACAATTGTTGCAAATAGAGCACCTAACAATACTTCCTTAATCATACTGTGGACAGAGGACTCAACAGAATCAGACGTTGCTAAAATCACATTTGCCTCAAGATTGTCATATTTTTCATTTATTTCATCAGATACTTTTTCAATTTCCTTACTAATGGATACAGCGTTTGAATGGCTATCTTTTGTTGCAATTAAAACAAATCCGTCCTTACCATTTAACTTTGTTAATGTCTTATCCTGCTTTTCGACAGACACGCCTGCTATATCCTTAAGTGGTACAGCTGGTATGACCTCAGTGTTTTGTAGCTTCTCTAATGTATTCACATCACCAATTACTTTTATATTTGCTGTTTTACCATCAATCTCTTTTTCTCCAACAGCTGTTGCAAGATTTTGTCCTTGAAGGAGAGTCATGACACTTTCCATTGTGACCTGCTTCTCAGCCATTTTCTTTTCATCTAACTTCACTGAAATGTACGATGGAATTTTTCCATTCATTTGAATGTCTGCTACACCAGCGATATCCTTATAATATGGAACGATTTCTTCCTCTGCATATTCTATTGTTTTTGGCGTCACTCCTTCATCAAAGGTTAAAGCAATATATGAGATCGGGATCATTGATGTATTAAGTTGAACAACATTTGGCTTTGAAACATTTGCTGGAAGGGTCACATTCGCAAGTGCTTCCTCAATTTCTCGCTTTGCTTCCTTCTTATCAATCGTTGATTCAAAATTAATATCAATTGAGGAATAGCCATCACCTGTTGTTGAAAAGACATTCGTTTTTCCATTTACACTATTTACTGCCTTCTCAATTGGCGTTGTTACTTGCTCCTCCATCATCTTTGTATCTAAGCCTTCACCAACTGTAACAACTGAGATGAATGGTTGATCTGCTGATGGCAAAAACTCCATCGGCAATCTGAAATAGCTTAATACCCCCATAACTAAAATAAGCATGGACAGTAAAGTTACAGCTGCTTTGTTCTTAAAAGACCATTTTGTAAACCAAGACATGTTCTTAAGCTCCTTCCAATTTTTCCATTTAATGTTTTCTTGCTAACCTGTCATTATTTTAATTGGAAAAACTGGAGGCTATAATTGCCTTAAGCTGTAAAAGCATCTACGACTTCAGACGTATTTCACTTTAGTCCTTTAAATTACTCAATATTTTTTCGTTAACAGTACTTAACTTTTGACTATTTATGTTTAAAATAGAACATAGCAGCATGAGATACTAGTGAGAGGAGAGAAGTCTGATGTTTTTTATGATGTTAACAACTTTAATGAGCTTGCTTTTAACTGGTATTGTCTTAATCTTTCATTCTTCCTATTTAATTGGCGGTGGAATGTTATTAGCTGGAGGAAATTTTTATTATTTCTTTAGCAACTATTATAAAAAAAGAAAAGCGAAACAAAAAAAGAAATCTAACGAAGGATATACGGATTGGACCTGTGATTGCGTCAGTATGGACTGTTCAAATGTTAAGACTTTCAAAAAAATGGATTGTGATCGCGGCCCTGATTGTGATTGTACTCCAGACTGCTCAAATTAATATAGAGGTGGATAGTAGTGAGAGAGCTTATTGAGATGATTCCATGTCATCGAATCCCTGAAAGATGTTTACATATAAACGGCAAACCGATGTCCTTGTGCACAAGGTGCTTCGCCATCTTACTCGGCTATATATTTACTCCAATTGCAGTTTTTGCTGCTCTATCAATCCCCATTTGGGTTTCTATCCTGATGGCTGTCCCAATGTTAATCGACGGTTTCACTCAACGTTGGAATTGGCGAAAAAGCTCAAATTCAATCCGTTTTCTTACAGGCTTCACATTTGGCATTGGGCAGGCACTCTTTATTTCAACTGTAGTATGGAAAACAGTTGAATGGCTGAATTGACGATGAGGTAATCCTTTTAAATTTCAGGGCTAATCTAGAAAACTAAGAATATAGAAGAGGCATCGCTACCGAGCTCACTGCACAATAGCCTTCATACAAAACGCTTGGAATTGAATCTAAATATTCACTCCAAGCGTCCGCTTTAATTGTTTATTTTCTATCTTCTAATACACGGATGAATTCCCTCATATAATCTGGCAAATCTGGTGGACGTCTGCTTGAAACAAGATGACCATCAACTACAACTGCTTCATCATGCCAAATCGCCCCGGCATTTTCCATATCATCTTTAATACCTGGTGTACTTGTGACGTTCCGACCTGATAACATTTTTGCCGAAATTAGTACCCATCCAGCATGGCAAATTTGACCAATCGGCTTTTTCTGTTCATCCATCTGTTGCACAAATTCAAGCACCTCTTCGAAGCGACGAATCTTATCTGGTGCCCAACCCCCAGGCACAAGCAAAGCGTCATAATCATTTGCAGAAACATCTGAAAAGGCATAGTCTGATGTAGCTGGAACACCATATTTACCGATATACTTTACATTTGCATCTTCACCGGCTAAATGCACAATTGCACCTTCCTCACGTAAACGATGAATCGGATACCATAACTCTAAATCCTCAAACTCATCATGAACAAAGCTTAACACCTTTTTACCTGTTAATCTCATAATGTTTGTCCTCCTTTTTTTCCGAATAGTGGATCGGTTTTCTTAGTTCAATTAAAAGTTTCCTAACTTCTAGGCGCATTTAAAATGCACAAATACTAAGTATAACTGTTTATACTTTTATTAACAAAAAAAGTCATATAGGTGTATATATACCCTTTATGACTTTTTTAATAATCCATTTCAATTAGTAAGCTAGCTGTTTGTTCATCTGTTATTAATACATTCGCATACTTTCCCTTTAACGCTCCGTAAATCGCCTTTACCTTTTTAGAACCGCCTGCGACAAGAATTGATTTTTCCTTTTTAGAAAGCTCATCAAGTTCAATTCCAATTGTGCGGTTATTTAAATTCTCTACACAAATTTCCCCATTTTTATCAAAAAACCTTGAACAAATTTCTCCAACCGCCTTTGATTGAATTAAATGCTGCTCTTCCTTTGAAAAATATTCTGCCTGTAATAGAACCGAATCAACAACAGGTGTCCCTACGCTGAAAACCGCTATATTTGCCTGTTTACCCAATTTTAGTATTTTATGAATATGGCGGTCAGCCTCTATAGCCTGCTTGACAACAATATGATCAACAATTGCTGGTAACGGTAACAAAAACGTTTGGGTATTAAATGCTTCTCCAAATAAATGAATGATTTCTGAAGCATATGTTTTTGTTTCAGAATGACTTACTCCACCATTTAATTGGACAACCTTAGTATTTTTAACTGGCTTCGGCTTAAGTTTTGTAGCTAATTCATACACTGTTGTTCCCCATGAAGTAGCGATTAAATCGTCATCTTTTACAACTTTATTTAAATAGCTAGCAGCAACCTCACCTAGATGTCGTTTAATTAATGTATGGTCATATTCTGAAACTGAGGCAATAATGACTTCCTTAAGTCCGAACTTTTCTTTAAGCCGTTCAGTCAGAACCTCACCTGCTTCAACAGGATTATGAATTTTCACTTCAACGATGCCTGTATCTTTAGCTTGTTTTAATAACCTGGAAACAGTTGGTCTAGATACATCTAGTTTTTTAGCTATCTCCTGCTGACTGTAATCTAATTGGTAATAGAGTCTAGCAACTTCAATGATTTTTGTAAGCTTTTCTTTTTCCATTTATACAGCACCTATTTTATTTGTTTTTGCTGTTTTCGCATCCCTTGTTGCTTGCAAGTTTATTTACAGTAACCTAGGTTGATTTCTCGTTGCAGGCATTCTCTTTCCACGGACGAACATGGGGAGCATCCTTGTCATTATAGCTCCTATTGGTTCCCCTTGTACCGCTTCTCCCACAGGAGACTCATGCCTTTCACTCTAACCAACAATTATTTAAACTAAGCACTTGCTATAAACAATAATCTTTACGAAAAAAGCCTTGCTTCATGATGCATTATCATGTGAAAAGAAGAGGCTGACTACATTTAAATAAAGTCAGCCTCGATATTTTGCTTATCCTTGAATAAGTTTTTTCACACGAGCAACAACGTTCTCAACTGTGAAGCCATATTCAGCTAAAATACGTTTTTCTGGAGCAGATGCACCAAATGTATTGATTGCTAAAATGTCTCCTTCATCACCAGTATAGCGATCCCATCCTAGTGGAGAAGCCATTTCAATTGCTAAACGTTTCTTCACTTCTTTTGGTAATACAGAACGTTTGTATTCTTCTGATTGTGCCTCGAAGCGATCCCATGCAGGCATACTTACTACTGCTGCATCGATTCCTTCACCAGCTAAAACTTCTTGCGCTTCAATCGCTAAGCCAACTTCTGAACCAGAAGCAAGAAGGAGAACATCTGCTGTTTCCTTTTTAGCAGGTGATACAACGTAAGCACCCTTTTGAACGCCTTCATACGCAGTTTCTTTTGTACCTTTAATTGTTTTTAAGTTTTGACGAGTTAATACTAATGCAGTTGGAGTTGATGTTGATTCAATTGCTGATTTCCAAGCTGCAGCAGTTTCATTACCATCTGCCGGACGAACAACAGAAAGATTTGGCATTGCACGTAATGAAGCAAGCTGTTCGATTGGCTCATGTGTAGGACCATCCTCACCAACCGCAATACTATCATGTGTAAATACATATGTTACTGGTAGATTCATTAATGCTGCCAGGCGAATAGCTGGACGTAAGTAATCAGAGAAAACAAAGAAGGTTCCACCGAATACATGTAAGCCACCGTGTAAAGCCATACCATTTAATGCTGCACCCATCGCAAATTCACGTACGCCGAACCAGATATTACGTCCGCCATAGTTGTCTCTTGCATAATCTCCAGCACCGTTAATTGTCGTTTTATTTGATCCTGCTAAGTCAGCTGAACCACCAAAGAATGATGGAAGATTTTTTGCAATTCCGTTTAATACTTCACCTGAAGAAGCACGTGATGCAAGACTTGAACCTTCCTCATAAACTGGAATGTCCTTATCCCAGCCTTCTGGAAGCTCACCGCTAATTGCTGTTTGGAATTGTTTTCCTAGTTCAGGATATTCTTTGCTATATGCAGCAACTAATTCATTCCATTCATTTTCTTTTGCTTGTCCTGCTTCTTTAACTGTTTTCTTGAAGTGCTCATATACTTCTTCTGGTACATAGAAATCCTCTTCAAAGGTCCAGTTGTAAGCTTCTTTAGTTAATTTAATTTCCTCTGCACCAAGTGGAGAACCGTGAGAAGCAGATTTACCAGCTTTGTTTGGAGAACCATAACCGATAGTTGTTCTTACTTCAATTAAAGTTGGTTTGTCTAATTCTTGTTGAGCTTGTTCAATTGCTTTTGAAATTTCGTTCAAGTCGTTTCCATCTTCAACGCGAATTACTTGCCATCCTTGTGCTGTGAAACGTTGTTCAACATTTTCAGAGAAGGATTTATGTAAATCTCCATCTAGAGAAATATCATTTGAATCGTAAAGAACAACGAGACGACCAAGCTTTAAATGCCCTGCTAAAGATGCTGCTTCAGATGAAATACCTTCCATCAAATCACCATCTCCGCAAATTGCATATGTAAAGTGGTCAACAACATTATAAGAAGGCTTGTTGTAAGTTTCAGCTAAATGACGTTCTGCCATTGCCATACCGACTGCCATTGCAATCCCTTGTCCAAGTGGACCAGTTGTTGCATCAACACCAGCAGTGTGACCGAATTCTGGGTGTCCAGGAGTTTTACTTCCCCATTGTCTAAATGATTTTAAATCATCCATAGATACGTCATAACCAGTTAAATGCAATAGGCTATATAGAAGCATAGAACCATGGCCTGCAGAAAGGACAAAGCGATCACGGTTAAACCAGCTTGGATTTGATGGATTAACGTTCATAAATTTTGTCCATAAAGTATACGCCATTGGTGCTGCACCCATCGGCATACCTGGGTGACCAGAGTTTGCTTTTTCAATTGCATCAATTGACAATGTACGAATTGTTTCAATTGATAATTTTTCTGTTTGTGTTAATTCACTCATTTTCATTTCCCTCCGTTAATTACATTTTTTTGACTAGCAGTAATTAGTTTACCTTAACTGCCTCATCAAATAAGACGCGACCTTCCTGAATTAGCAATTGTCCTGATGGCTGATTTGATAAAGTCCATTCTAAGACTGCCTTTTTTAATTGATTTGCTAAAAGACGATCAATAGCAGTTGGATATGGTCCACCACATTGTGACTCTTCAATTTCAACCACCTTCCAGTCTAGGTCAAAATCCTGAAAATGTACAGCCAATGCATTCGGATCGACTGATTCATTCATTAGGAAAAACGTATATGTCTCATCATTTGCTTCTTTGTTGCGAATATGCTCTTTTAATTGTGCAATTTTTTCCTCACTAACGTTGTCAACAACCTCTGCCTCAACAGCTAGCGCTGAATTCGTTAATAATGCTGATATACCTTGACCTGGGATTTGGATATTAAATAATCGAACCTTCCCGTATAATAAAGAGCTCGCTGTATCTCTAACACTTTCAATACATTCGACAATTGAATTTAACGCTGTATCATATCCAAGCGTAAATTGGTTGCCCTTAATATTATTAAAAATACTGACCGGAACATACAAGTGATTTGCTGTAAAGGAAATATTTTTCGCTTCATTTCCACCTAATACGATAATTTTATCTAAGGCAGATAGCTCCTCGGAAATTTCCTTCGTATGTTCATTCCAAGCCTCGATTGGGAAGCTAGTCAATACATTTCGATGCGAACTTAACTGACTAGTCGAATTCTTTACCGTCAAATCATTAAGTTCAATTCTTTTTGAAAATTTATTATATTCAAGCCCAAAAACCGTTTCCCCTTGTTTAGCCAATCCGTCAATAAGAGGACGAACGATTAGACTTGTACCTGCTGAAGCCAAACCTAAATGAACTAAACCTATTTTCATTCGACGTAACCTCCCTTACACAGAAATTCCGTTCAACACAAAGTGAACAATTGTTACCATAGTTAGTATACATGAAAGGAGGAAAAAGATAAATAATAAAAAACGGTAATTTTCAAAAAATATCGACTTTATCTGTTCTAGCTTTTTCTATCAGCTATTGGGAGGCGAATGATAAAGGATGTAAACTTATCATTTGATTCACATAAAATCGTTCCATTATGTTTTTCGATTATCGTCTTACAAACGTAGAGCCCGATCCCTGTTCCAATCCTTTTCGTCGTGTAAAAAGGTTCAAAGATCGCCTCTCTCCTCTCATCTGGAATTTTTGGTCCATTGTTTGTAATCGAAAAGATGATTACATCATCCTTTTTGTCACTTTTTATCGATATAACCCCTTTTGCTGATCGTTCCTTTATTGCATCTATTGAATTTAGAATGATATTTACTAGCACTTGTTTAATTTCGTCTTTAACAGCAAAAATCATACAGGCTGGATCAATTTCCGTATTTATCTCAACATCAGCATCTACAATGCTTGGGTATAAAAAGGATAAAATTTCGTTAAGAAGCTCCTCTATTCGAATTTCTTCTGGATGGTTCACAACATTTTCTAACCTTGAAACATGAAGAAATTGTGTGATCCGAAAATTTAATTGATCTAATTCATGTTCGATGGTTTCCATATATTTCAACGAGGGGTTTTCTAGCTTCAACAGCTTCATAAAGCCCATGACCGCAGTAAGTGGATTTCGAAACTCGTGTACAAAGCTTGAGGACATTTGACCAAGAAGTGTTAACCGATCCTGATGAGATTGATTGACAAAGACCATTTTCTTTTTTAGTTCACGATCTTTTATTTCGGCGTATCTCGTTACAGCATGGTAACAAAATTGATCAAAGTGAAGATTTACTTTTTCAATTACTCTATGTAACTCATTATGAGATAGTCCAGACTTCATAAAAGCTGATAATACTAGACGTCTCCCCACGTTTACATTATAGACAAGTTCTCCAATGTTCCTGCTGATTAACACGCGATCCTCCGCTACCCTATACGCAAGCTCCTTCATTGCTTCTTCGGAAACAGATTCAAGTAATACCTTTTTTAGCAAGCTATACATAGCCAGTCCATTTCGTTTGACGATTTCATTCTTGTTTATATCTTCATCCTCTAATATAATCGTTTCCTGCCAAATTTTAATAAATTCGTGTTCATACTGCTCTAGATATCGAACTAACTTTTCCTCTGTTGTTAAATTCATGCTCCCCCACCGCTTTCGTTGTTTGAAATACCTATATAAAATTTTGACAAAATCCGATAAAAACCTTTTTTTGCTTAAGATTTTTTTCTTCAATGCTTACTTTACGTTTCCGTTCCTATTAACATGGCTTAAAAAATAACACTGTTCATACACATCACCAAAATGAAAAAAGTGTTCGTCACACATAAAGTGACAAACACTTATTCAAGCAAACCGTATTTTTTTCTAAACCGCTGCAATATTTTTATCCAGCTATTTGCAAAAACAATGATAAAAAACGCATTAGAGACAGCATGAGCTAAATCAAAATAAATGCTTGCCGCATAATACTTAATGACTTCCTCTAAACGAAAATTATCGCCGAGACTTACGACATACCATAAATTCATAATCCAACCATATACTATTCCAGAGGTAAATCCATAAATAACTCTTCCATATGTCCTTTGCATAAACGATGTATTCCGTAAAAATCCCGCAACCAAACCGAGCATTCCCCATGAATACATTTGCCAAGGTGTCCAAGGACCTTGCCCTAAAAACAAATTAGATACTAATGCAGCAAGCGCCCCAACAACAAAGCCACTTTCTGCTCCAAAGACAAGTCCCGTCATGATGATGACAAATGATGTAGGCTGCACACTGGGGATCGCGGCAAATGGTACACGGCTTACTGCAGCAATTGCAGCTAATACCGCTAGCATGACAAGCTCTCTCCCAGTGACACGCCTTTTCTCAAAGCGAATAACAAAAGGGAGAAACGTTAATAAAGTGATGATTCCACTTACTAGCAAAAAATGCCTGTTAACAAGAAGTGGTGTCAAAATAAGAAGGCAGCCAATAATGACAATGCTCGAAATAAGGATTACTCGTGTACGCGCCAATATTCCTTTGCCTCCTCTACCGTTAATACACTCGGTACATCGCTTCCTCTCGTCATCCGATTGAGTACAGTTGTATAAAATGCATTTCCCTGAAAAAAGTCCTTTGCTGCCGCTGCAGTTGTAATGGACCCTTGGAACATCATTGCACATCTTGTTGCATATTTTGCGGCGAATTCAATATCATGTGTTACCATGACAATTGTTAAGCCCTCATTCTGTAATGACTTTAATAAATCGCCAAATCTTAACTTTGCCTCTGGATCAAGACCTTTTGTCGGCTCATCAACAAGGAGAAGCTTTGGTTTTGCTAAAAGCACCCCTGCAAGTGCGGCTTTCTGCATTTCTCCTCCACTTACATCGTATGGATGGTGATGCTTAATATGGTGAAGCTGAAAAACATCAGCTAACCGTTCAATTTCCGCTTTTCCCTTTTCAAGTTGCTGAAGCTTTATAATCTCTAGCCATTCGGACTCAATTGTATCCTGTACAAAAAACAGCTTTGGGTTTTGTGGGAGATAGCCAATTTCAGTTGGTAACTGTCTTTTTCTCTTTTTCCCTTGATAATAGACTGAGCCACACTGCGCCTTTTCAAGACCTGCCATAATTTTTAATAATGTTGATTTTCCAGTCCCATTTGCCCCAACAATTGAAAGCCATTCTCCTTGATAGACTGTTAACGATAACCGATCAAGAATTTTCGCAGTATCCTTATCATATTGAAAATCAATATCCTTTAATTTCAACAGTTCCTCTGAAAACCTTTTTGCTATGTTAGGCACTGTTACTGCTTCAACCTTGTGCTTCTTAAGCCAGCTCTTACCTTCCTTTACCGACAATGGAATCAGTTCATTCTGGATCACCTTTGAATGCTCAATATATAATCTTGCTGGACTTGGTAAATAAGGATATAACGGATGATTTCTGTTTTGAGCAAGGCTGCTGATTACCTCTCTCGGGTGATCAAATGCAGCAATTTCACCCTCAACTAAGACTATCGTTCGATCGGCAATCCCGAAAAGCTCCTCCAACCGATGCTCTGCAATTATGACAGTTATCCCAAACTCTTCATTCATCGTTTGCAGCATGCCGATAAATTCTCTTGCTGCTACCGGATCTAATTGTGATGTCGGCTCATCAAGCAATAACAATTTAGGCTCTAGCAATAAGACAGAGGCTAAGTTAACCAATTGCTTCTGTCCACCTGATAACTCATGTGTTTTGCGATTTAGCAAGCCTTCTAGCCCGAAGAAATGAACAATTTCTGCAACACGCTTTCTCATTTCCTCCGTCGATGCTCCCATATTCTCCAGGCCAAAAATCAGCTCCTGTAACACATTATCCATGACAATTTGATTTTCCGGATCTTGAAAAACCATTCCAATATTTTGTGCCATCTGCTCTGCCGATGCCGTCGATAAAGCTTGTCCTTCAAGGAAAAACTCTCCTTCTATCGTACCGTGTGGAGCAATTTCTCGTTTGATTAGCCTTAGTAAGGTAGATTTTCCGCTTCCAGATGGCCCACATAATACAATAAACTCACCTTGTTGAATCGTAAACGAAAGATCATTTACAACACGCTTCTTTTCATCAGGATATGTAAAGCTTACATGCTTCGCTTCCAAAAATGCCATCGTATCCCCTCCCTTCCTTCAATTAAAAGCGGTGAACTTAAATATATGAAATAAAGAAACAGATAAAACCATTCTCTTCCTTGAATCGACATCGTTTCTAGTATTGGATAAATACTTAACACTCCATCACCTAGCCACCAACCAAATAACGCTATCGTAAACAGTGCAAGGATGTAAATGATCGCTAGCAAATCCTTCCCCTTCAGCTTATAAGGCGTATACTTACTTCGTTTTTTCACTCCATACCCTCTGGCCGCCATTGAATCTGCTGTTTGAATCGCATCCTCCAATGACCATGTAAGCAATATTTGCACGAGCAAGATGCCGTTTTTCGCTCGTTCCTTTAGCTTTCCTTCAATTACTGAAAGGCCTTTCCCTTTTTGGACAACCTCAATTTCCTTCAATCGTCTTCGTAATAGAGGGACAAACCTCATCGAAAGCATTGTCAGCAATGCCCATTGTGGTAACCATTTTGCAAATAAAAATAAAAATTTATCTGCGGTTATCACATGATTATACGAGGCAAACAAAACGATAAGAGTAAAAATGGACAATGCCAAAATAAGACCCTGGATTACCGCCTCAAGCATAATCGGGTTATGATGGAAATAAAACAAAATATGTGTTCCGCGATGATTAATAAGTGGATTTATAAGTAAAAAAAAGCCGGTCAGGATGATTAGCATCTTAAACCAATTTTTTAACGCTTTCCCTTTATCTAATTGATAATTAAATAAAATAAAAATAATTGCGCCAACAAGCAAAAACACCGGATGCTTATAAAGCATAACCAGTGCTGCTGCCCCAACATAATATAAAAAAAGTACAAAAGGGTGGAAAGCATGAACCCCTCTAGACATTACTTTTCATCCTCTACATAATTCGTCGTATAAATCCATTGTACTGTATCCCCATTTTTCACTTGGACTGCACCTGAACTTCTCGTTAATTTCACACCATTCTTTTTAACCATCCAGCCACTTAAAGGTCCTTTATCAAATTCATATAGGTTATTTATCCCTTCCACATAAGCTGAAGAACCACTCCCAGTAACACTAACTTGAATTCCTCTTTGCTTAAGAATGGCTAGCGTTACATCTATTACTGTTTGCCCTTCTTTTATTTCAACCTTTGTAGGTGACAAAATTGTCCCAGTATCACTAACTACTGATACAGTTACCGTCTGTTTTGGTTCTGCCTTCTGAGTTGGTGTTGTTTGCTGCTTATTAGGTGTAGCTGCAGGCTTAGTCGGTTGTTTAGTCGGTTGTTTCTCTTCAGTTGGTTTAGTCGTTGGCGTCTTCTTTGTTGATTGATCCGCGCTATTTGTCGTTGTATTATTTGAAGCTGTGTTATTTGTTGTTGATTTATTTGGTGTCGCTGTATTTTCCTTACCTGTTGTCTCGTTCGTGTTTGTTGAAGTTTTTGGTGCTGTATTTATCGTTTCGTTCTTTTTCGTATTTGATGATGGTTCTGTATTTTCCACAGACTTTTGAGTGCCGGCTGAATCATCTTTTGCTTCCCCATCAGTCTCCTGCTTTTCTTCTATATTATTCGCCGCATCCGTTTGCTTTGATTCAGCTTTTTTATCGGCCTGCTCCTCTTTATCCTGAGTATCGGCTACATTTTCCTCTGAAGCCTTTTCTCCAGCTGCGGATTGGTCTGTCATTGGAACAACTTCATCCTTTGCACAACCGGACATAAAAACAAAAAAAGATAGAAGAGCAATCAACATTATTTTCCCCATCTTCATTTCAAAAACCTCCTATCTCCATTACAGTACAAATTGTCTTTTCTAAGAATTTCATAAACAAGCTGTGGCATAAAAAATAGGAAAACGCCCTCTAAGGATTAAGAGGGCATTTCTATTAAGCGTTTTGCGAGCGACGTCTAGTATAAATAAGTACAGCAGTTCCTATAACCGCAATAACAACACCGATGACAATTAAGTTATAAAGTGGTGTTGCTGTATTTGGAAGCTGATGTCCTTCCGCTTTTTGTGACAGTTCTACATTGCTATTTCCTTCATTCTGATTTACTTTCGAATTATCGGTGTTTGAAGCTTCATTATCAGTTGCTGGAACAGGCTTGTTATTCTCAACTGGAGCCTCTGGTGCTGGTGTCTCAACTTTATTATCGCTATCCTCTTCAGGTACTACTACTTCTGTATCTGGTTGAGAAAATTGATAGATTGAGCTTTTTCCTTCATTTAGATAATCCTGATATGCTAATAACGCTAAAAGCGCTTGTGTGCTTGCCATATAATCGGATTCATTATCAGCAAGTAAATGAGCAAACCCTCCATCTTCTTGCTTAAATGTTAAAAGGTGCTGAATTAGGTTTATATGATTAGAAGCTGATTCTACAGTCGATTGCTTCGTAAACTGTTCCCCTGTTGGATCAACACCAACAGCTGTTAATCCAATAATGACTTGTGCAGTTGTTTCACTGGCGTCTCCACCGTTATATTCGTCACTAAATCCTCCATCATTATCCTGCTCATTAGCAATCCACTCAACTGCCTTATTAATTGCAGACTTAACATTTTCTTGGTCTTGATATGGAGCTAATGCTGTAAGGATCATAGCTGTAATATCGATACTTTCCTTACTGTTAGGTGCTAATGACCAGCCACCAGATTCAAGTTGTTCATTTAATAAATACTTAACAAGAGCTTCTCTTGTCCATTTTGCATTACTTGGAATTTCATAATTCCCACTGTCAAGAGCAATTAATGCATAAGCAACTCCGTTATTTCCTTGAATAGTCATCCGCTCATTATTATAAATTTTTTCTACTAAATCATAGCCAACAAAACTTTTGGCATCTACATTAGCAGAAGTTAAGCTTAAAACAATTTTCTCATAATCTGTAACATTTCTATAGACACCATCTCGATCAATTATTTCTTTTTTAAGCTCTTCTATATATGATTTTGGTAATTCATCGCCAACAATATTTAAAGCAACTGCTGTCATATGGTCTTGAATACCATTTGTTGTAAAATATTTGTCAGCTAAATGATTGATAGTAGCATTTACTGTTTCTTTTGTGACAGGGTCAGCTTCAGGTTGTGGTTCTGGATTTGGTTCTGGGGTTGGGGTTGGATTTGGACTTTCCTCTTCAGGTAGCCCATTACCTGTATCTGGCTCCTCTTCCTCTCCTGAACCTTCATCATCTACCTTTGGTAATCTTAATTCAATATGATCACCACTTTTAGGAATATATGAAGAAAGGCCTTCCATCATTGAAATACCATTTAAATTAACACTCCAATAATCTGTCTCACCTAGCTCTGTGTTCCCTATATTATTTATAAAGGCAAACCAAGTTGAATCGATTGATGCATCTACTTCGACATTAGCTAATTTCCCTGCTAGCTTTACTGCATCATAGCCACTTGAACCTTTAAAAACGGATACCGTTTCATCAAGTATTTTATTTCCCTTTTGATCGATTGCTGATACTGTCACATCAACCTGTTCATATGGATAGCCTGACACTTTAAAGAGAAGGCTATCACCATTTTTTACAGAATAGCCATCAGCTCCTACTGTAGCAGGTTCACCATTAATACTGAGCGTCCAATATTGCCCTGCAGGTAATGTAACATTCCCTATATTATTTATAAATGGTCCGTATGTCGGATCTATTGGTGCATCTAATGGAATATCTTTCGCTTCTGTTATTTCCTTAAGTACATCATATGCAGTTTGTCCTTCCTTTATATTTACAGCTGTTAAAGGTAAAACTGCCTCTCCATTGTGGTCAACAGCTGAAATTGTTGCTCCGTTTTCTAACGATGCTGCTTCAACGTTTTGTGGAGTAAACGAAACAACTTGAAAGATTGCAAGTAACATAATCATAAAAATAGCAATAAACCGTTGTGACAAGTATTGTTTGTTCAAAGAATAACTCCTCCTTTATATGTTTTCCCTTTCTTAACTTAAAGAAAGCAATGCAACAAAAAAACACCCCTATGCAGAGATGTGTTTGTTACAACGATATATAGATAAGAGCTATCTACTTCTTTGTTCTCAAACATCATCCCTATCCGCGTAGGTTATTGATGACAAAAAATAGGCAGGTCTCCTGGCTTATGATCAACACTCACTTTACAACCTTCCCATTAAACAACAGTGGTATATCTGTAAAAGAGCTCCCATTTACAGTGGCGGGACCGCGCCGGATTCACACCGGTCTTCCCTTTTCATGATAGACAGCTAAATCTATCAACCTATTTTTATTCTATTAATTTTTAAAATCATTATATGACTTTTTTATCATAGTCTAGGATAAATCACCTGTCAACGTTTGTCATAGAGTTGTTTCATTTTGTTAAAGAATAAAAAATAAATTTTTTATTTAAAACTTGCAACCTTTTTATATGTTTATTCGTATTATAAGTAGGGAATAAAAATTACAACTATAAATGAGGCTGGCAAATAGTCATAAAATGGTCATCTTTGAGGATTTATTAAGATGGTAAACAGTTAGTCTGGAATCATATAAAAAGGACTAGGTTTACACCTAGCCCTTAATAGACTTCATATTATAAATTCACACGCATAACGCGACCGTTGAATTTTTGTGCCCAGTATCCACTTTTCATATTTGCAATAGCTACACCAGTTGAGCTTTGTGATCC
The DNA here is from genome assembly GCF_902829255.1 of Metabacillus niabensis. Taxonomy (GTDB): domain Bacteria; phylum Bacillota; class Bacilli; order Bacillales; family Bacillaceae; genus Metabacillus; species Metabacillus niabensis. The sequence continues at coordinate 18,382 of NZ_CADEPK010000300.1, forward strand.
GATAAACTTACCGCCACCAACATAGATACCAACATGTCCATCTTTTTTATACGTATCGAAGAAGACCATATCTCCTGGTTGCATTTGGCTTGCTGGAACGCGAGTACCTGTGTTTTTAAGAGAATCTGTGCTTGCACCAACATTAACACCTACAGTTGAGAATGCCCAAGCTACGAATCCTGAACAGTCAAAACGTCCATTTGCAATATCAGATGCAGATCTTCCGCCACCGAATACATAAACAGAATTGCCGATATATTTATAGCCTGCAGAAATTAAGTCCTGAACAGTTCCATTTGGATTGACAGGTGTTGATGCTACAGTCGTTTCTTTCTTACTAGACTTTGAATCTGATTCTGTAGAATTAGATTCTGTGCTAGATTTTGAAGAGCTAGCATCGGAATTATCACTAGAATTACTGCTTGAATTTGAATTAGTAGCCTGTGAATCTTGTGAAGCCTGTGCAGCTTTTGCTGCTTCTTCTGCAGCTTTTAAAGTAGATTCTTGTAATGCTAATGATTGATCCTTTTGCTCTAAGCTTTGTTTTGCAAGTACCTTAGCAGACTCTTCATCTTTAAGTTTAGCTTTTAATTCGTCATTTTGCTTCTTTTGGTCTTTAACTGTTTCTTGAATACCTTCAATTTCAGCTTTCATGTCTGTTAGCTCTTCTAACTTTTTCACTTTAGCTGCTTGTTTTTCTTTTACAGATTTTTGGTCAGCTTCATGCTGTTGTAATAATTCGTTATCAGCTTCAACAATTTTGCCAACTGCAATTGCACGATTAACGAAATCACCGAAACTAGAAGAACCAACTAATACTTCTAAGTAATCGACATTTCCTCCACTATGTTGGTAGGAGATAGCACGTTGCTTTAAGATCTCAGTGCGATTTTTAATTGTCTCTTCTAAATCTGCGATTTCTGTTTCAAGCTTACTAATTTCAGCATTTGCAGCTGTAATTTGTGCTTCAATTTCTTTCATCTTTTTATTGTTCTCGCTAATTGCTTGGTCAACAGATTTTGCTTGCTCATTTAGTCTAGCAAGTTCCTCTTGAACCTTTTTTAGTTCCTGTTCAGCGTTTTGTATATTTGCTTGAACTTGTGAACGCTCTTGCTGGATTTCAGACGCCGTTTCAGCTTTTGCTGAAGGAATAGCAAATGAACTACCTAATCCAATCATGACAGCCAAATTCATGACAACTAGTTTCTTATTCGACATTCTCTTCCCTACTTTCCAATTCTTATCCATAATCTGCTCCTATGTATCTATAAAATGATTTTTTATTAAAATATCCAATACTATTTTCTTATTTATGTCACAATTAGAAGTATATCATCAAAAAGTGACAAAAATATGTTTTTAATATTACAATTATATTTCAAATATAACAGAAGCCCCTAAAATTTTACTTATTTAGCCACTATAAAACTCTAACATATATTTATAGTGATTACTAGTGTAAAAAAATAGCAGGTATTTGTTACTATAAACTTTTCATGATAACGGTATCATACTACATAATGTCATCATTAGTATAGTTTTTTTGTTAAAATCTATCGAAATTCCCGATTGCTAATGAAATAGATTCTGTTTTTAGTATGACCAATTTAATGAAGGTTTAAACATTGACTAGTTATAAGGAAAATTATCTTTTTAGGTTTTTATTTTTCATCGTTACTATCAAATACAGCTATTTTTCTAAGTCACTCTCTTTTTTGTTTATATGTCGGTTACTACAAAAAAAGAGGGTGTCCTGAAACCCAAAGGTTCAGACCCCTCGAACATAATATTTAGACTGATGATTAAGTTAGTTTACTATATACCTGAGGCTGCCCCTATTAAGTCACCCTCCTCCTAAACTATATTAATATTCGTTTTCGAAAAATCCATTCGCAATTGTGTGCTTAAACCAGTAAAAGCTGTCTTTTTTTGTCCGCTCTAAAGTTCTATAGTTGACGTGAACGATACCAAAGCGCTTGCTATAGCCCTCTGCCCATTCGAAATTGTCCATAAGTGACCATGTTAAGTAGCCTTTAATATTAACGCCGGATTCGATGCTGCGGCTTAAAGCTGTTAAGTGTTGTTTTAAATATTTAATGCGACGCTCATCTTTTACGCGTCCGTTTTCAGGCTCGTCATTGTAGCATGAGCCATTTTCCGTGATGTAGATCGGCACTTGACCATAGCGTTCTGTAATATATGTTAACACCTTATAGAAGCCTTCAGGGAATACAGGCCAGCCGATATCTGTACGTTCGTAGCCCATGTCGATTCCTTCTGAATCAAATAAGCCGCTGTTTTCTTTGTAGCGTGCCACCTGGCCGTTGTAATAGTTGATACCTAGGAAATCGATCGGTTGGTGAATTGTTTCTAAGTCACCCTCTTCAATATGAAGTTCAGCACCTTTTGCCTTAAACCAGTCAACCATGAATTGCGGATATTCTCCTTTGAATACAGGGTCCATAAACCACTCCACAAAGTATGCAATTTCACGGCGACAAGCATCGATATCTTCCTGTTTATTGCTATATGGCTCCATCCAAGTTGTGTTTGGTGCAAAGCCGATTTCACCTTCAATATTTAACGCTCTAAATGCTTTAACTGTTTTACCATGCGCTACAAGGAGGTTATGTGAAATATCAACCGCTAATTGAAGATCTCTGTTTCCAGGCGCATGCTCTCCTAAGTAGTTTGATAGAAATGAAATACACCATGGTTCATTTAGCGTAATCCAATGTTTGATTTTTCCCGCGAATTCTTTGAACATTGTTTCAGAATATGCAACAAATGCGTCAATCGTTTCGCGATTAGCCCAACCACCTTTGTCCTGTAATGCTTGTGGAAGATCCCAATGGTATAGAGTACACATTGGTTCAATTCCTGCTTCTAGTAATTTATCAACAAACTTATGATAGAATTCTAAGCCCTTTTGATTGATTTCACCTGTTCCATGTGGGAAAATACGTGGCCATGCAACGGAGAATCGGTAAACATCTACACCTAAGTCCTTTAAAATTTCAATATCTTCTTCATAACGGTGATAGCTATCACATGCAACATCACCGTTATCCCCATTTTTTACTTTTCCAGGTGTATGTGAAAACGTATCCCAAATAGACAAGCCTCTTCCATCTTCAAAAGCTGCACCTTCAATTTGATAGGATGCAGTTGCTGCTCCCCATTTCATATCTTTAGAAAATTGTACAATTGCCATTTTTCTAGCCTCCTATGTTGATGATTATTTTAATCGTTCGCCTGCTGCTTGAATCCATGTTGTTGCCATTAGCATATTGCCAGTAGAATTCATATGAACTCCGTCTGTTGTTAATTTGTATCCATTGTTTGCTTTTAAATAATCAATAAAAGCTCTATGTGTAGGAACTAAAGTTGCGTCAAATTGTTGAGCAACCTTACGAATGACCGCAACATAGTTAGGTAGTAATTGATTACCACGGGATTCTACATCCTCATCAATAACGGTCGGCTCCATAAGAATGATCTTCGCATTTGTTTTTTCTTTTACTTGTGTTAACAGGTCAACATATAGATGTTCAAATTGCTTCACACTTACTTGTTCCATTTCTGGGTGATCGATTTGTCGCCAAACATCGTTAATGCCAATTGAAATCGAAATAACATCTGGATTAGGAGCAATTGCATCCTGCTGCCATCTTTCCGCTAAATCTGTTATGCGATTTCCCCCAACACCTCGATTTAGAAATGTAAATTGCTTATTTGGATATAAAGTAACGAAGTAATCATGAATAAGACGAACATAGCCAGTACCGATATCCTCAGGGTCTCCATGTCTTCCCCATTCCGTAATACTATCACCGATAAATAACACTTTCATTTTATCTATCACCCCTTGATTATCTTTGTTTTGCATACCACTCTTTGACTACCTTTTCTGCCTTTTTGCCATAAATGTCAAAGTAAGTATTTGTTTTTGCTTCCTCAATCGGGTAAAGCTTCGTGCTCCAATCCCACCAGAAAAAACCTGCAAACCAAGGCTCATCCCAGAATACCTTCATAACAGAGCTATAGAAATTGGCTTGTTCCTCCTCACTAAACGGAAGCTCAATATGTTCAAAGTCCCACGGCATTGTTGCACAGCCTTCTGCACTTCGACAGCCAATTTCCATAAACAGAATTGGCTTATTAAATTTCTCATGAAGCTTGAGTAAATTCCCTTTGACCTTTTCCCAATTTTTCATCATCGTTTCTTCACTGTCCCCAGGCTTTTCAGCAACTGGATAATATGCGCTTGTACCAATAATGTCGACTTTATCGAACCACTCGACACCTTCTTCTTTTCCATGATTTGCATTATAAATAATAGGACCATGATAAACTTCTCTTACCTTCTCAATCACCGTTTCCCATTGCTTTGTTCGTGATTCTGTTCCGATCATCTCACACCCAATACAGAACATTTCACAGCCGAGCTCCTCAGCAAGCTCAGCATAGTGTACGAGAAAATTCGTATAGGAAGTAAACCATTTATTCCAATATTCTGTTGCATCCTCAGGAAAAGTAATTCTCGCTCTCCATAGCCCATCCTTCGAATTGACGACAGGCTTTAAACAAACCTTCATTCCGAGCTCCTTCGCCTTTTTCACAGCAAATTCAATGTCTCGATCCGTCATTGTATAGCCATAATCAAAGGTAATGTCTGTTGACGAAAAGGTATTTTGGTACGTGAAAAATGATAATGCGATCCATTCAGTACCTGTTTCCTTTAATTTCTCTAATGATTCGACTGCTTCAGGAGTTCGATAGGCACCACGCGACGTATTCCAGCCATACGTCATTCCTTTCACAAATATTTCCTTCATTTTGTTCCCTCCTTGATACCTCATGCTTTCTTATGCAACAGATGTATCTGTTTTCGATGCTAACGAGACATTTCCATATCTTTTAGAAAATCTTTGTAATGGTTTATCAGCAAGATGTAGCAAAAATTCTTGATTTAATGCTTAGTACTAATAAATAAACAAAATCAACGAGTTTGAAGCTTAAGCACATATATGTTTTAGATCCGTTAAAAGCATATCGATATTCATGCTTTATCTCCCAACCTTTAACCGAATGTTCCTAAAATATTATCAATCGCTTGAAGCTCTTCGAATGTAAACGAGAGGTTGTCCAATGCACCTACGTTTTCAATAACTTGTTCTGTTTTACTTGCTCCAATTAATGCTGAGGCAACAACTTGATGTCTCAATGTCCAGGCAATTGCCATTTGAGCAACAGATTGATTTCTTTCTGCTGCAATCGCTTTTAATTTTTGGACCTTTTCGATCCGTTCTTTTGTCACCTGCTCTGCTGATATCGAATCAACACCCTTTGCTACGCGTGAATCATTTGGAATACCTTGAACGTATTTTGTTGAAAGGAGTCCTTGATATAAAGGCTGGAATACGATTGCTCCAATGCCTCCTTCATCTAACACGTTGAATAGCTCATTCTCAGCATCTCTTAGAAACATCGAGTAATTTGGCTGATGTGAAACAAACGGTGTTTTTAATTCCTTAAAAAGCTTAATTACCTTACGCGTAACGTCAGCAGGATAATTCGAAACACCTACATATAAAGCTTTCCCTTGTCTAACAGCGGTATCTAATGCCCCAACTGTTTCCTCCAATGGAGTTTGTGGGTCATAGCGATGTGAATAATAAATGTCTACATAATCAAGCTTTAATCGTTTAAGACTTTGGTCTAAGCTTGAAAGCATGTACTTCCTTGAGCCCCATTCCCCATATGGACCAGGCCACATATCATATCCCGCTTTAGTTGCGATTAATAATTCATCACGATAGTTAGATAGCTCCTCATTTAGAATTCTCCCAAAATTTATTTCCGCACTTCCTGAAGGCTCACCATAATTATTTGCGAGGTCAAAATGAGTGATTCCGAGATCAAAAGCAGTCGTAATCATTTTCTTAGCAGCAGCAAAATCATCCGTATCTCCGAAATTTCGATAAAGACCTAAGGAAATAGCTGGAACTTTCAAACCATTTTTTCCTAGGTAATTATATCGCATCTGTTCATAACGATTTTCTTTTGGTATGTATGACAATGTTCTTCTCTCCATTCAGCATGAGATAAGTTATGATTTTTCTATAGATGCAGTTGATTCACGTAATAAAATCGAACCGCTTAATAATACCTTTTCAAATGGTGTGTCTTTTTCCCTTACTCGTCGCATCAACATGTCAACCGCTCGCATGCCAAGCCCTTTTTTCGCAATATCAACCGTTGTTATCGTTGGTGAGATCGCATAAGAAAACTCCATATTATCGAAGCCTGTGACCGATATGTCCTTTGGGACGTTCAAACCACATTCCTGTAAAACGGTAATCATTTGCATTGCCATATTATCATTGCTACAAACAATTGCTGTTGGCATGGATGTTTTACTTAGGTTGTTAATCCATTTTTTGATTTTTTCTTTCGATAAAATCTCATCTTCCTCATAATCAATCGTGTTATTTAATACAGGTAGCCCGTTTTTTTCAAGTGCACTCCGATACCCAAGCCATCGATCGTAAAAGCTACGTGAATAGTTGATATTTCCAATAAATTGAATCCGTCTATGTCCTAAGCCAATTAAATGAGTCGTTAATTGATAGCTGCTATCAAAGCTATTATTGAAAACGGTATCACTTGGAATTAACGGCTCCTCATAATCAACCATAATTAATGGAATCCCCAAATGGTGTACTTCGAGTAATAAAGTAGTAGAAACAACACCGATGCTGATGACACCAAAAAGCCCCTTAGGATTTACGACATTTTCTAGGCTTTCAACATTGTTTTCTGTTAAAACAACCATTCCTGTACCGATACCTTCAAGGCTTTCACTAATTCCATCTAGTATTCGCCCCCAATATCTAGATTCCTTATTTTGAAAACGAATATTTGGCATTAGAACTAAAACAACCTTATTTTTCTGTTGAGCAGATTCTAATGACTGGTTGAGAGCAATTGCTTGAGGTTCATCCAGCTTTTGATTTTTTTGAGAAAAGTATCCAAGCTTTGCAGCAGCCTGGAATACTTTTTCTCTTGTAGCAGAATTTACCCCTTCCTTTCCAGATAAGGCTCTGGAAACAACAAACTTTGATACACCTAAGTAATCTGCTATTTGTTGCATTGTTACTTTCTTAGCCATGCTTTTAACTCACTCCACCTAGGGGCCATATTTGAATTAGCTTTCACTTATGCGATATCATATACACTGCGAATTGAAAGCTCTTGTTTAAACTGTGCAAGATCAAGCGCTTTACTTAAGCTCTCTTTTTTAACCGTAATTGTTTTCGTAGTACCTTTGGAAAGATCGAAATAATTATCATTGAACTTGCAATCTGCTGATTTCAAATCCAACTCAATGTATTTTGCAAATGCATGTGCGTTTATCGAAATCTCAAATGTCTCACTAGTTTCATTTACTGCAAATGTGAGTTCTGGGTTTAAAAAGTTAAAATGCTTTGGTTTCACAAATAATAACGTCGTGCTGGAAATTTCCTCATCATTAACGAATAATGTACATTCAACATATGTGTTTCTTCGATTTTCCTTCGTTAATAGCTTCTCAAAGGAAAGTGTTTCACATAGATTTGCTTTTAATCCATTAATCTCCGCTATAACTGTACCTTCCTGTAAAACATCGGATGTGTTTTTCCGCAATTTCCACTCTATTCGCGCATTGACGGTTTCTTTTGTTTCATTTGTTACATGTATTTCTACATTCGAACCATCTTCTCTTAAAGAAAGAAGAATTGGTGAATAGAATTTTTTCGCAAAATAGTGTAATGCCTTCCAGCGTCCAAAGTAGTCCACACTTGACCAAGAAGCTACCGGCCAGCAGTCATTTAGCTGCCAATAGAGGGAACCCATGCAGCGTCCACGGTTTCTTCGCCAATGCTCTACACCATATTTAATTGCTTCTGCCTGCAATAATTGTGAAGCATAAAGGAGTGAATCGAAATCCTTTGGATAAAGGAAGTTTTCTGATAAATAGAAGAGAATTTTCCCATTAGCTGCTCCATTTTTTTGATGCTTCTCCATCACATAAGAAAAAATATTGCGATCTTCAGGCTCTGTGAATGTTTCGATCGTTTTCATCGCTGGGAAGGATTGAAAGCCAAATTCTGAACAAAATCTAAAATGGAATTTTTCATATTCTGAAAAAGGCTTTAAGCCATGCCACACTTCCCAATAATGCATATCCCCTTCATTCGGATTACGCGGTTCATTAAAGCCGCCACCAGAAGAAGGTGATGAAGACCAATAGAATGTTTGTGGGTCATATTTTTTTGCAAGCTCAGGAATAATAAATTCAAAAAGCTTAATATAATCCGCTTTATGCTTATAATCATCATCAGGCATATCTCCCCAATGAACCCAAGCTTCTTCAACCTCATTATTGCCACACCAAATTCCAAGACTTGCGTGGTGTCGAATTCGTTTCATATTATCGATTACTTCTTGTTCTACCGTTTCCCTAAACTCATCATTTAAATCATACATACTGCATGCAAACATAAAATCTTGCCATACAATTAGTCCTTTTCGGTCACATATATCAAAGAAATAATCCTCTGGGTAAATTCCACCACCCCATACACGGATCATATTAAAGTTTGCTTCAACACAGTCGTTAATTAATGTCTCAGTTCGTTCAGCAGAATTTCTCGGTAATAGATTATCCTCAGGAATATAATTTGCTCCCATTGCAAAAATAGGAAGTCCGTTCACTACAAATTCAAATGATTTTCCCCATTGGTCTGGCTCATGCTTAACAGTAATGGTACGAAGTCCGATCGTAAATGTTTTTTCATCAATGATACCTTCTTCATCTAAGGTAGTAACCTCAACTAGATATAAAGGCTGATCTCCATAACCGTTTGGCCACCATAACTGTGGATTCTTTACATCTATCGCTATGTTCTCCTCAGATCCATTCATTGCTTGTTCACGAATTTCGATAATTTCACCTGTCGGATCTGTTACCTTTACTCTTGCTGTAAGCTTATCCTGTTCCTTCTTCTCAGCTTGAATTCGGACATTTAAACCTACTTCATTTTCCCGATGGTCTTGAGTAATGTATACGTCCTCAATTCTTCCTGTGTTCCATGCAAGAATTGAGACGTTTCTCCATATTCCTAAATCCGGAATTTGTGGACCCCAATCCCAGCCAAACATACTATGTCCCTTCCGAATATGCGGGAAACCTTCGATTGCATCCGTTACTCCCCATAACTTTATTTCCTTTTGTTTCTCAGTAATATATTGAATTGGTGAATGAAGGGTAACCTCTATTTGATTTTTTCCTACTATTATATATGGCTTCACGTCAAACTCATACGTACGGTGCATATTGTTTGTATTCGCTATCAAATGTCCGTTTACTTTAATTGTGGAAATTGTATCAAGACCATCAAAACGGATTATTATATGTTCGTAGGTTAATAGCTTATTATCCGCTTCAAAGGTACGCGTGTATTGATAATCCTTTGATGCAATGTCATACGCATAACCCTCATTATCACGGTAAAACGGATCATCAATTTTTCCATGTGAAAGCAGATCATTCATAACAGACCCTGGAACAGTTACTTCTAACCATTCTGTATCATTTACACTCTTCATTTTCCACGAGCCATTTAAATCTAATTTTTTCATACCCATTTCACCCCTAAGTTATATTTGTTATTTTGTTAGATTATCTCTATTGCTAAATTCAAATCTAACATCGGCATTTTCTTTGGCTATTTCCGTAAATTTCGTTGCTTTTTGAGCTGTTTATGGTTGATAGATCTAATAATTACGATTTAACTCCTTTTGTTATTTCTGTTATTATTTTTGTTATCATAACTCAACTTTATTACAATAACAAAAATAAGTAAATAGCTAACAAAAATAATTTTAAAAAAGGGTAGTACCTTGTCACGGTCCATACCCTTTTTATCTTGCAAATCCCTTTTAATACTAACAATTAGTTAATTCTCGTAAACTTCTACTTATTTAGCGGCATAAAATTCTTTAATAACCTTTTCTGCCGGTTTTCCGTATACAGCATAATCATCATTTTGCTCCGCCTCTTCTTCCTTATGAAGCAGCGCTTTCCAATCCCATAAACCAAAGCCACGAACCCATTCTTTCTGACCCGCTTTTTCAAACATGACTTTATAGTACGCTTCTTGCGCTTTCATATCCGTTTCTCCTTCTAGCCCCCAATCATTAGGTACATAAGGAGAATTCGAACGACTCGGACATCCCGCCTCAGCAAAGAAAAATGGTTTATTATATGGTTTAATAATGTTTTCAATTCGTTCTAATTGGTTTTCCCAATCATCAATAGGATAGTATCCACTTGATGAAATGACATCAACCGCATCCCACCACTTCACATTTCCTTCCTGATATTTATCCGTATTGTACGTGATCGGGCCAGCATAAACTGTTCGAACCTCTTCAATTAAAGCTCGCCATTCTTTTTCTCTACGTTCTGTTTGAACCATTTCACAACCTACAATAAACATTTCACATTTTGTATCTTGAGCGATCTTTGCATAATGCATTTGGTACTCAGTGTAGCTTTTAAACCAATCCTTCCATTTCGGCTCACAAGGAACATCCAAATCAAAAAAGTTAATATGTGCTCTCCACGTACCATCCTTACAATTGACAGTCGGCTTTAAAATCACCTTTAATCCAAGCTCTCTTGCATAATTAATCATATCTATTAATTCTTCGTCAGCTACCATATGGTCACCCGTATAATCGACGACTGTCGTATGAGCACCATCTTGCAATGCAGCTAATGAAATAATTACGTAATCTGTATTCGTTCTTTCTTTTAAGAGCCTTAAAGATTCCTTAGCTTCAGGCTTCTTAAAATCTCCTTTTCTACTCATCCAACCAAAAGTAAACCCTTTAATAAATTCCATTTTACACAGCTCCTTATTCCTAAAGATGCACAAGCGTTCTATCTGTCTTAACGCTGGAGCTAATCATTTTTATTTTTAGCGTTTCCGCAATCTTTGTTATTTAAAATTTCATTCATACCAAAGTTCTGAGGTGATTTCCGGTACTATCAAGCAAGTGTAAATGGACTTCCCGAAAAACCCTCTCAAAAAAAGGACTGACCTTGTAATCAAATCAGTCCCCCATCAAGCATCATTATTTACTTAACTGATCCAGCCATACCATTGTAAATATGCTTCTGCAATGTTAGAAATGCAATTAATGTCGGAATGATTGCAATCATAATTCCCGCACAAATAACTTCCCATTGTGAACCATAGGGTCCTTTAAATTTAAATAGCGCAGTTGATATAACCTGCAGTTCTGTTTTCGGCATATACAGAAAGGCTGTATAAAAGTCGTTATAGACATTAACACCTTTAACGATGATAACCGTCACAATTGCTGGTTTAAGTAACGGAAGAATAATTTTACGGAAAATCGTAAAGTAAGACGCCCCATCTAGCATGGCAGATTCATCAAGAGAAACTGAAATCGAATCCATAAATTGCAGGAAAATATAAACAGCGATAATATCTGTGCTCATATACAAAATAATTGCTGCCCATCTAGTATTAAATAAGCCCATATCATTAATAATTTGGAAGGTTGCAACCTGTGTTGTAACCGCAGGAATTAATGTCGCAAGCAAAAATGCTCCCATCAATAATTTGCTTCCTCTAAATTTGAAACGATGTAAAACAAAAGCAATCATCGAACCAGTTAATGTAGCACCTATAATAGAAAGAACTAATATAAACGCCGTGTTCGCAAATCCCATTAACATATTCCCTTCAGTAAAAGCACGTGTGTAGTTTTCAAAGTTTAACCAATTTTCAGGCGGTGTAAGAGGACCTGTACTTGTGTATTCATCACTCGTTTTAAAGGAGGCGAAAAATACGACAACAATCGGAAGCAACGCTACAAAAGCCCCCAAAAGCAATGAAGCGTATTTCCCTATACTACCTAGTGTATATTTTAGTTTATACATTTTAGTCACTCTCCTTTGAAAACTTTTTCTGGATGACAGTTACAATAATAACAATAATCATTAGAACAACCGCCATTGCAGAACCTAAACCGATCTTTCCATATTTAAAAGCAATATCAACAGTTTGGATTACAAACGTTTTACTTCCGTTTGATCCACCAGTCATAATATACGGAATTTCGAAAGCCGATAAAGCACCACTAATCGCTAGAATTAAGTTTAATTCTATGATTCTTCTAATACTTGGTAAGATAATATATCTAAACTGATGCCATCTATTTGCACCGTCAATTTCTGCAGCTTCATAGACTTCCTTAGGAATAGAGGAAATTGCTCCAAGGAAAATAATAAAGTTAAAGCCCATATATCTCCATACAGATGTTCCTGCAAGGGAAATGTTAATGACGTCAGGATTACCTAACCATTGTGTTATTATCCCTCCGAGACCAATTGCATTTAACACTGTATCCAACGTACCCTCTGGTCTGAAGAAAAATAAGAACATAAACCCAATTGCTACACCATTTAATAAATAAGGGAAAAAAATAACACCCTTGAAAAAGTTTTTGAATCGAACATTAAACGTTAAAATCGTCGCAAAGTATAACGCTAATCCCATTTGCACGAATGTAGCGGCAAAATAATATAAACTCACTTTAAACACGACAAAGTATTCAGGATCTGTAAAAATGTCAATATAGTTTTGGAAGCCGATGAATTCTTTTTCACTGAATCCATTCCACTCAGTGAAACTATAGTAGAACATATTTACAACTGGTACATACGCAAACGTAATAAGCAACGCTACCGGCACAAGCGAGAATAGAAAAATTAAGATCCGTCGTTGCGCATCATATGATAGGTTTGAAAATTTAAACACGGACTACACCTCCCGGTAGAAATAAAAAATAATCTTAATTAAGTAGTTTATTAAAAAAAGGTAGAAATTTTTGGCGGTGATCAACACCATAGTAGAGTTAACAAACGCAGCAATGAACATTCATCCATAACGCTTTTTATTCTTTCTTGTTATGAAAGACAAGAAAAGTGCTAAGCGCACTTTTCTTGCAATCAATGACATATTGATTATTCAGCAGTTACTTTATCGTATGCCTCATTCCAATCAGCATTAAGCTCTTTCATGATATCGTCAAATGACTCATCACGGTTACCGATTGCAGCTTCTACGATACGTTTTGGTGTATCCTCAAGCCATAAACCAACTTCTGCTTCTTTGTCAATCTTATCAAGCAATCCTTCTTGACCTTCTTTAGCAGGTGTAAGAAGTTCGAAAGTAACACCTTGTTCTTCATATTGTTTTAATTCTTCTGGAAGTGGAACATCTTTCGCTGCACTGATACCACCAGCTTGTTCAACTGAGTATCCTGATTCATGAATAAACCAATCAACCCATGCTAAAGCAGCTTCTTTGTTTTCACTGTTTTTGTTAACCCCAATTTGGAAGTCAGCACCAAGTGGGAAGATAACTTTGTCGGCATTTGTCGGGAATGGCATATAACCGATATCATCTGGGTTTTCAGAAACACTTTTGATTTGGTCGATTGCCCATGAACCTAATACCATTGTTCCGATTTCACCTTTACCTATCATAGCCTTAGAAGTTTCCCAGTCAGTCGTTAACGGATCTTCTTCAATTAAATCTTTGTTAGCAACATCATACATAAGCTTCCATAATTCATATTGCGGTTTTCCTTTAACGAACGGATCTTTTTCATTAACCATTGTTTGGTTGTAGTATGCAGCATCTCCAGCTACAGTTGTGAAAGCACCTTCCCATTGAGTTAACGGCCAACCAGCAGCATAGTTTGTATATAAAGGAATAGCGTCTGTGTTATCTTTAATTTTTTGTAAAGCAGCTAAGAAATCATCCATTGTTTTTGGCGTTTCTGTAATGCCAGCTTCTTCAAATACTTTTTTGTTGTAAACAACACCAGTATAAGTTACTGCAATTGGAATACCATAAACTGTTCCATCAACAGCTCTTTCCTCAACACCCATATAATCCTTTTCCATATCTTCTAATTTACCTAGTGGCTCGAAGAAGTTAGGAATATCTTTAATTGGAACTTGTGTTGGGATAAGTAATACATCACCGTAATCTTGCGTATTCATACGCGGAGTAATTTGACCGCCGTAATCAGTTAATGCTTCAAAGTTCACTTCAACATTTGGATATTTCTTTTGGAATTCTTTTTCATACTCAGGAAAAACAGTATCAATAATATCTGTTCTTTGGTTAATAACTGTGATTTCCCCTTTAATATCTTTCGGATCTTTGTCCTTCCAGCTAGTATCTGCCTCTTGTGTTCCACCCTCACTATTAGAGCCTTCTTTATTATTGCCACACCCTGAAAGAGCTGCAAGAACAACTAACATCATGACCATAAGTAAACTTAATAATTTACCTTTTTTCATGCTTTTGACCCCTCTCTTTATTTCGTTAATTTTAAGTTACCGTATAGGTTACAAATTAATTGTATGATGGTAACGCTTTCTTGTCAACAACTTTTCGACGAATTTTTTAAAAAAGTTACAGGTATGAAAATTAAGGTAATTAAATACATTATATATGCTATATAAACCTTTAATTTCACTGAAATTCCAAAACATCTCCCATAATTATTAAAAGAAAAAATAACTCAAGAAAGAGGGGAAAGAAAAATGACTTTCTCAGTAAAAAAACACAATATTAACAATCATACTTTCGACTTTTTTAAGTTAACGTTAAGTTTCATTATTACTAAACTCTACAAAGCATTCATCCTATTTACCTAAACATTAGCTCCAGCACCAACATCAGTAAAAGACTGAATAATAAATGAAAAATTTGATTATCATATCTTCTTAATCGGTAGTTTAGATACATCCTTTATTTTTTCTAAAGCAAATTGGAATATTCAGCTTATAAAAAATCCAAAAGGGTAACTCATACGGAAATACAACATCCCATGAGTTACCCTTAAATAAAATTTATTCCTCGATTAATTTATATAGCGAAAAAATAACCCCTAATCCGTAAATAAACGGTCCAAAAATAATAAACGCTAGGAAATTATAATCAGCTATAAAGTACACAACGCCAACGACAACTAAAATAGCTACTGTCCCTACAATATTTTTAATAATCGTTACAAACGCAAACATATTGGCGTCTTTTATTTTCATATTCTTAAACGATAGAAAGACTGATGAATAAGTTAACATCAGTAAAGCCATCGCTAAAAAATAGATAAACAAAATCGTCAGCATAAGCGAAAATTGACTTTGTTGTTTATTGAAAAAGAAAAGCCCCGTATAAAGAATAATCAGGATAAATGTATAAATAAAGGATGTAAGCTTACTTTCTTTATATTTGTCGAAAGTCTGCTTATAAAGCTGTTTTACCGTCTTGCCTGTTTCATCGTCAACTCCCATATTAATATCGCGCAATACGCTAAATAACGAGGAAATCGCAGGTACTAAGCTATAGACAACAAGCCCTTTCAATAAATAAATCCAAAAATAAAAACTTACGAGGAAATATTTATATAGATATTGAAAAAATATAACGATTTTACTATTCATTCTTTTCTCTACCTTTTTCATTAATGTCTTATACTAAGTTTCACTTCATTATATCAAGGAAGGAACGAATGATAAAACGAAGGCAAGTATATTTTTATACGAGACTGTTTTCCAAATAAGCAGCGGCTCCGTTCAAAATTAGTACTTACAAAAAAGAAGGTGGCTCAAAACAAAAGACTAATGGCCCCGCAAACGATATATATAGACTAATGATGAGGTTAGCTTTCTATATACCTGTGTCTATCGGATGGCCAGCCCCTTCCTGAGTCACCCTATTTTTTTTACTGAATTTCGATATACTATTTTTCCTTTTACTAATACTCTTCCAAATGATTTTGTTTCATCTTTAATTTTAGCAAGAATGAAATTCACTGCATGTGAGGCCATTTCTTCAATATCTACTTCGACAGTTGTTAATCCTGGAGAAGTAATCGTTGCATACACATCATTATCAAAGCTGACAACTGAGCAGTCATCTGGAACATTAATTCCTAATTTCGTTAACTTTTGAATGAGATTATGTGCAACTTGGTCACAGTTACACACGAAGGCTGTAGGCATTTGATCCGGGATTTTGATATCAATATATGAACCATGCTCATCACGATCATCTAAAATATACGTTTCATTCAGCTTCAAATTATGCTCTAGTAATGATTTATAATAGCCCAAAAAGCGGTCCTGTATACTGCTCGTTGAATATAAATTCCCTACATAGCCTATCTCACGGTGTCCGTTTTGAATGAGGTAATTCGTCATTTCATAGGCACCATTAAAATTGTCTGTTACAACAGAATCAATGTCTGCATGTTCATCGTAGAAATCTAAAAATACCTTTGGCAATTCGATGCTTTCAATCTTTTCTATATACTCTTTACTTATCTGTCCGAGGATAATAAAGCCATCTACCTTTTTTTCATGGTAAATTCGCGGCAATTGCAGCTGTTTTTCATCCTTACTATTTAAAATATGAAGAATTCCATAATATTCATGTGATTCTAATACCCTCGTAATGCTTTGGTATACATTTAAATAAAAAGATTGATGGTCCATACCTGCAAAGCGTTCTGGAATGATAACACCAATGTTATACGATAGTCCTTCTTTCATCGACTTTGCTAAAGCATTATAACGGTAGCCCATTTCTTCAGCAAGGACCTTTATTTTCTGTTTTAGTTCATCACTAACACCGTCTTTATCATTAAGCGCCTTTGAGACTGTTACACTACTGACACCTAATTTGTCGGCAATATCTCTCATTGTTATATTATTTTTCATTGTCTTTTCCCCCGAGTTAACCGACGTAATAAGAAGAGGCAAATCTGCCTCTTTTAGCCAATCATCTCTTATTGATTCACTTTGTTAAGCAATTGTAAGTTTTGTTCGATTAAACCTTTACGCTGCTTCGCACAATCTAATGAGCGGAATGGATCTTCCGGAGTATTGAAGGTATAATCGACTAGCTTTTCAATCGTTGTTGTTGCAACATGAATGCGGGTATCACTTGATGCATAATAAATAAACACTTCATTGTTTTCATTGACAACTGCACCATTACAGAAAATAACGTTTGACACATCTCCTACGCGTTCTTCATCATACGGAGCAATAAAATGCCCACCTGGAGTTGCAATCACTTTTGTAGGATCCTCTAAGCTTGTAGCAATTGTATAAAGAACATACCGAAGACCAGCAGCTGTATTTCTTACACCATGGGCAATATGAATCCAGCCTTTATCAGTTTTAATCGGCGCAGGTCCTTGGCCATTTTTTACTTCATAAATGGTATGGTAGCGCTTTTCATGCATTACTTTTTCATCATGGATGACAGGGTTTAAAATATCATCACATAAAGCAAATGCAATTCCACCACCTGATCCTGTTGAAATAAATCCATCCTGCGGACGAGTATAGAACGCATATTTCCCTTCAACAAATTCAGGATGTAACACTACATTACGCTGTTGCGGTGATGGTGTTTGTATATTAGGCAGACGTTCCCACTTCTTCAAATCCTTTGTTCGAACTAAGCCTGCTTGAGCAACAGCACTTGACGTATCAAATTCAGGCGCATCCTGATCCTTGCTTTCTGAACAGTAGATACCATAAATCCAACCATCCTCATGTTGAACTAAGCGCATATCGTAAATATTTGTTTCCTTTTCATCAATGTCGTCCCAAACAAGCGGTGTGTCGATGAAACGAAAATTATCGATTCCATTATCACTTTCAGCAAGAGCGAAAATTGATTTACGATCTAAGCCTTCTGTTCGCACGACTAAATAGTATTTATTATTTAAATAAATTGCCCCTGGATTAAATGCCGCATTAACTCCAAGCCTTTCCATAAAATGAGGGTTTGTTTCCTTATTTAAATCAAACCGCCAATGTAGTGGTACATGGTGACGTGTAATAACTGGATTTTCATAGCGGTCATATACACCGTTATAAAAATCTTCCTTTTTCTTATTCTTTTTACTTAATAATTCATTTTGTTTTTCTAGTAATTCAAAGTATTTTTCATGTATCATCTTAGTTCATCCTTTCGATCATTTCTAAACAGAATCTAGAATTATGGTACGGAGTTTTCCACGGTTCCCCTACAGCTCGTTCCGTCGGCTTGCCATCAGGTTCAACAGACCAATACCATTCCCCACCTTCACGATGGTCAACGATATTCTCTTTTATATAAGCCCATAGATGTTCAACTAATTGTAAAAACTTCTCATCCTTCGTTCTTTCATAAGCATTTTGAAACCCGACAATTGCTTCAGCCTGTACCCACCACACTCGGGTATAATCTACTTTATCGCCAAGCTGTTCGTTTGCTAACGAACCATCCTTAAGAATGGCGTGTGAGTTTCCAATGTTATACGCAATATCAATCACCATTTGTACATACCGATCATCCTCAAGCCCTATCGCTTTAATGGCGTCATCAATTAGCCAGCTCGCTTCAATATCATGTCCAAATGATTTTAAATCGAGCAAGGAATTCCATTGCTTATCAAAAAATACTTTGAGGAATTTCGTTTCTTTATTAAAGATTTTTTCATAGAAAACCTCAACTAAATTTGTTATCCGTTCTTTGACTATTTTTGTTGGATTAGCTTTATATAAATTTGTATAAGCTTCCAGCACATGGAGATGTGTATTTGTTGTAATATCAGCAATAACACCGTTCTCGCTTAATTTATCGTTAGGAAGCTCATTCCAGCTACGGTCAAATTCCTCTTTGTAAGCATTATTTTCTTTATCAAAGCCTAAAGTTTCCACTAAATCGAAAATGGTATTAGCATATTTTAAAGCTTCTTCATTCTTCGTTACACGATAATACTCACTTAAAGCATAAATACCAAATGATTGTGTATAAATATGTTTTTGTGTTTCTTTAGGATTCCCTTGATAATCAAGTAGCCAAAAAAGTCCTTGATGCTCGTGGTCGAACATTTTCTCTACTAAAAATTGATATGCGTGATGAGCTATTTCTAAATACTCAGGTTTTTTCGTAATCCGATAGGCTGCAGAAAACGACCATAAAAATCGGGAAATTTGTATTCCACCTTTATCTCCTTGCTTATCAACTGTTAAATCGTAATTAACGGTTCCATAAAATCCACCATTTTGTTCATCCTTTAACTTCATCCAAAAAGGTAAAATATGAGTTAATAAATGGTTTTCAAGTTCATTTTTTAGTTTACTCAAAATGTTGTAACCCCCAAATCATTAGTTTACCGATAACTTAATTATTATGTTACTTTCCTATTTGTTATTTGTCAATTATAAATAAAACGTTTTCAGTTTATTTATCTACTAGGTTGATAGCATCATCGTATATCGAAGAGGAATTAAAGCAATAGTTTAGTTAATAGTCCAGCAATGTTTTCTTAAAAATACAAAAAAGGGGACTAACTGTTTATAAGTAACAACAGTTAATCCCCTTTTAAATAATTGTTAACACTTTGCAACTTTCCATCAATTGACAAACCACAAAAGCAATCGTACTTGTTCAAGAATCGAAGGTTAAGGAAAGCCACACGTTCAGATGATTATTTGCTAAAGGATGGTCTTAATTGATTTAATTGATTGTCTAACCAGTTGATGATATCTGCTTTAACTTCCTCATGATTTAATTCATTTAGCACTTCATGGCGTCCTTGATGATAAAACTTGTAATCTAATTGATTGATTCCGTTTCTTTTTAATTGATTTATAACGCTAATCACACCTTTTGTTGCTTGACCAACAGGATCCTCTGTACCACTTATAAAGAAGTATGGGATGTCCTTCTCCATTTTGGCCACCTCTTTATTTTGATGGATGACATCAATTCCTCTTAGTAAATCGTAATAAAAGCCTGCTGTAGCGATAAAGCCGCAATACGGGTCGTTTATATACTTATCGACTTCCTTTTTATTACGGGTTAACCAATCAAAATCAGTCTCAGGATTCGAAACCTTTTTATTATAGCCTCCAAAAATCAGTTTATTCATCAGAGGACTTTTAGCTTGCTTTCCAAGTTTTTTCATTTGTGATTTAGCTATTCTTTTTCCGACTTTCCCCATAAGCCCAGGATTCCCACCAGTTCCTGAAATAATCGCACCAACTACTGCTCCTTTATATCGCTGTAGGAAGCGGCGAACGATGAATGAACCCATGCTATGCCCCATAATAAAAACAGGAAGATCGGGATGTATAGTATGAATATAATCATTAATTTCTTTAACATCTTCCACAACACGCTCAAAACCATCTTCATTTGCAAAAAATCCTAGACTTGCACTTTTTTCTCCTGTTTTTCCATGTCCACGGTGATCATGACCATAAATAAGATAGCCGCTTGAGGACAGGAATTCTGCTAAAGGC
The DNA here is from genome assembly GCF_902829255.1 of Metabacillus niabensis. GTDB lineage: Bacteria > Bacillota > Bacilli > Bacillales > Bacillaceae > Metabacillus > Metabacillus niabensis. The sequence continues at coordinate 38,855 of NZ_CADEPK010000300.1, forward strand.
TGATACCGATGAATATGCTCTGCCATTCCATGTGCAAGCTGAATGACCGCTTTCTTTGTTTCTATTGCTTGATCTTCCCCCCAGCTTTTCACATACACATGGTGCCCATCTGACATCGTTAACCATCTCTCTATCATAACCATCCCCTTATATTTTTCAGCACGTACATTTCCTTATTTATTATAGCTCCCAAAGCTCCTGCTTAGATGTTGTAATTGCATCAGCACCTGCATGTAGCGCTTCTTCAACTTCATTCTTCGTCCGAATAAGTCCACCTGCAAAGATTTTTATATTTGTTTTCTCTTTTACTTCCTTAATCATCCACGGCATTGCGCCTGGTAATACTTCTATATAATCTGGCTTTGTCTTTTCGATAAGTCGATAGCTTCTATCTAATGCATGTGAATCAATTAAAAACATTCGTTGAATCGCGATAACACCCTTTTGCTTCGCCTTTAAAATAACGCTTGATTTTGTTGAAATTAAGCCATATGGATCGAATTGCTGACAAATATATTCTGTTGCATAATCATCATTTTTTAAGCCGTGAATGAGATCAACGTGGTAAATCATCTTCTTCTTATGCTTTGAAGCAAGCTTATGAATATTTGCAAGTTGAGAAATATGAATTTCTAAATAGACACCTATTTCGTATTTACTTTGTAAGAATACTTCAAATTGTTTAAGAGATGAAATAGCTGGGAGAATTTTTTGCATAGATGCTCGACACCTTACCCTATAAAGTTATTTACGTTGTATTTATCTTTAACTGTATGATAACTAACGGGAACTAGATATTCAAAGAAAAAAGCAGATTGAATATTGGGGACAGTCCCCACCTGTTCTCATGGGGACTGTTTTTGGAGGATGCTATGAAATTAGTGTGTAGGGCTCCCCTTTGATGGATTTGTGATAACGAATTCTTCTCTTGGGACATAGAAGTATTGAACCCAAACACCATCAAGAAATTCCTCACGTTTGTCTAGCAATACATCGATCCCTTTATCAGTGCTTACAATTTCGTCGTGCTCTGTTGGAGTATCAAGAGAAATGTCATAGTGAGCATGGTCTCCGTGTTGATGTGTGACATATACACGAATCATTTCGCCTTCCTTCGCTTCATTATCTAACATCTTTTGTAAAACCTTTGCTGCATTTCGATTAATTTTACATTTCATTCTGCTTACCTCTTCTCTCGTTTTATTAACATAATAGTTCCTTGGCAATAAGCTCATACGATCGCCATTTGTCTTTCGGTTCATGAGTTATCGTAAGTAGCATTAATTCTGTAGCTCGGTACATCGTTTTTATCTCAATGAGTTTCTGCCTTACTTCCTGTGGATTGCCGATAATCATGTTTTTCTTCATATTCATTATCAACTCTTTGTCCTTAGTTGTAAAAGGATATGACTCCGCCTCTTCAACTGAAGGAATCCCTTCTCTAGCCTCTCCTTTTGCCATTAAAACATTCCAAAGCAGGCTACTCAATGCTAGCTTTTCTGCTTTTTCTGTTGTTTCTGCACAAATAACGGATACTGCAACAATCGTTTCTGGCTTTGCATTATGCTCTGAAGTAAAGTTATCATAATATAGCTTTACGATTTCAGTACCATTCGTCTCACTCATAAAGTCAGCATACGCATAGGGTAATCCGTTCTCCGCTGCAAGTAACGCACTTTTCTTACTCATTCCGAGAAGCCAAAGCTCTGGTGCTGTTTGTGGAAGTGGTGCAGCTGTTATTTTTGCATACATATGATCCGAAGCAAAGTCATTAGCTAGAAATCCTTTAAGCTCTTTAACTGCTTGAGGAAATTCCCTCACAGCCTCTAAAAAGTTTTTCGATAGGGCCATTGACACTTCTGCAGAACCACCAGGGGAACGCCCAATTCCTAAATCAATCCGATTCGGGAAAAGAGTTGCTAATAAATGATGAGTTTCAGCTACTTTATAAGGCCGGTAATTCGGTAGTAAAATCGCACCTGAACCAATCCGTATCTGATTTGTTCTTGCACCGATATAACCTAGCATTACCTCTGGTGCAGAGCATGCTAAGCCTGGTAAATCATGATGCTCTGCAATCCAATATCTTGTATATTTATATTCTTCACCAATTTGTGCTAGTTTAACAGATGCTTCTAGTGCAGCCTTTGCTGTTTGACCAGATGAAATCGGTGATTGGTCTAAAATACTTAATTTCATTTTTCCACCTTCTCGCAATGTTTAAAGAAACATTTCTGCTAGAGCACGATATGTATAAAGTTTATCTTCAAAATCATATACATTATTTATGATCATAAATTCATCTACTCCATATGTTTCACTTAATAAAAGGAGTTGCTCCCTTACATATTCAGGATCTCCAACAATCATTCGTTTTCGATTTTGCTTCATTTTCACCAACTCAGCCTTTGAAGCCTGGTAATTTCTTGCTTCGTCATTTGAAACAATTCTCGTATCTCCACCTCTTTCAACTGCTAATAGCCAAAGGTCTTGAGCTAATGCGATTTCCTCTGCCTTTTCCTTTGTCGGTGCACAAACGACAAAAATACAAACATTCACTTTAGGTGTTTTTAGAAATGCTGATGGTTGAAAATGGTCTTTATACTGGTTGATTGCCTGTCTTCCATTTACAGGTGTTATAAAATGACCGTATGTAAAGGATGTCCCATACTCAGCGGCAAGCATTGCTCCAGTCTGTCTTACACCTAGCATCCACATCTCTGGCATTGTATAACTTTGTGGATAAGCCTTCACTTGGTGAAATGGATGGTCGTTCGATATTTCATTTGTTAAAAAGCTTTGTAAATCACGAACTTGCCGAGGAAATTCATTAAGACTTTTTCTTATTCCATCTGTTAATGCCAATCTAGTTACCGGTGAACCTCCTGGGGATCGTCCGACACCTAAATCAATCCGACCTGGATAAAGGGCTTCTAATACTTTAAAATTTTCTGCAACTTTAAACGGACTATATTGTGGGAGCAGTACACCACCAGATCCAACGCGTATTCGCTTCGTATGTGCAGCAAGATGCGCTAAGAGAACCTCTGGTGAAGTACCGGCTAGCCCATTCGTATTATGATGCTCAGCAACCCAAAATCTCGTATAGCCTAATTCATCTGTTAGCATAGCTAATTTTGTTGTTTTTTCGAATGCTTGATTCGCAGTCTCCCCCATTCGAATAACAGATTGGTCGAGCACACTTAATTTCATGCCTTCCCCAGCTTTCTTTTATTTATTTCATTAATTTTTTCATGAGTTTTAAGCTATTTTTTGCGTTTGGATAACGAATGCTTAAATCAAAACGATTCGTTTGCTTTAGGATGCTTTTATAATGTGAAAATGCAACAAAACTCGACTCACCATGATAGGTGCCGATACCACTTTCACCAACACCACCAAATGGAAGATATGGTGTCGCAATATGCATCAATGTATCGTTAACACACCCGCCACCAAACGATATTTTTTCAAGAATTTGTTTTTCAGTTTGGGTATTCGTTGTAAATAAATAGAGCGCCAATGGCTTTGGGCGATTTGTGACAAACTCAATCACCTCTTCCACCTTTTCATATTCAAGAATCGGAAGAATTGGTCCAAAGATTTCTTCTGTCATGACAGGTACTGACCTATCCTTCGGTCTCATCAAGGTTGGGGTAATTTTAAGTTGTTCTTCATCCACTTGACCACCGTACAGAAGCTCTCCATCAGACAAATAGCCTTTTACCCGTTGGAAATGCTTGCTATTAATGATTTTCGGATAATTTTCATTTTTAGAAGCATCCAATCCGTAAAAATCTTTTACAACTTTTTTAATTTCTTCAATCAATCTGTCCCGTACAGAGTGATGTACATAAAGATAATCCGGAGCAATGCAAGTTTGTCCTGCATTTGTCCATTTACCGAAAGCGATTCGTTTAGCAGCTAGCGGAATATTCGCCGTTTCATCAACAATGCAAGGGCTTTTCCCACCAAGCTCAAGAGTGACCGGAATTAATTGTTTCGCAGCAGCCTTCATTACAATCTTTCCGACAGGAACACTTCCGGTAAAGAAGATATAATCAAAGGGCTGCTTAAGTAAATGGTTTGTCGTTTCAATTCCACCTTCAAGAACAGCAATATAGTTTGCGTCAAAGCTTGCTTTCATCAGTTTTGCAATAAGCCTTGATGTATGAGGTGCTAGCTCTGATGGCTTTAAAATTGCCGTGTTACCTGCAGCAATTGCCCCAATTAATGGCGCCAATTGTAACTGAAATGGATAGTTCCACGGTGCTATAATTAATGTCACACCATATGGTTCTGCTACTTTATATCCCTTTGAGCCAATATGAGTCTTTGCTGTTTTTACCTTCACAGGCTTCATCCACGAATTCAATCTTTTAATCGTAAACCTGATTTCCTCAAGTAAAAAACCAACCTCAGTCATATATGCTTCTGTTTCAGACTTGTTTAAATCCTGCTTTAATGCAGTACAAATATCACGCTCATTTGCCCTAATGATATCTGCTAGCGTTTGGAGCATCTTCATCCTAAATTCCTTAGAAAATGTTTGCCCGCTTTTAAAAAACTCTTTTTGCTGTTGGACCGTTTCTTCAACTGTTGCAAAAGAGTGTTCTGCGATTATCGGCATATCTGTCATAAAATTTGCACCTCAATCTGATTGCTCTTTTTTAGCAATAAACAGTTATCACTCTATATGTATTAATCAAATTATTAAGAGAGAGGAACTAGCTAGTTACTCTTGATAGTCCGCTAATGCTTGCTTATATTTTTCATACCAACCTTCCCAAAGCTGTTTGCGATTATGGACCGTTCTGCCATCTAAAAGCTCTCCGATTACATCTAAACAAACATGCCATCCTGCAAGATCCTTTGGTGTATGTGGTGTAACATTTGTTAGCTTTTCTACAAATGTTAGTCTGCATTTATCTTTTTCTTCCTTTAAATAAAAATAAACACGATCTTCCCCCCACATAAACGCTAGTTCTTCATACGGAGTGACAGCGATAATTTCCATCTCTTCAAATGTTCCGTCCCCCATATCAAATTTCATCACTCCGCCTTTTTTCAGTTCAGCAACACTTAATTCAGAGAACCACTTTGCTAATTTTTCATTATTTGTTAGCCAAGACCATACGGAAGCAACTGAATGATGATACTCTCTTTCAAAAATTGCAGCATATTCATTTTCGCGTTTTTCAATTTTCGCTATCATATTATTCCTCCAATTATTCCTTTCTTATTATCTTATCCTAATCATCATTTAAATGAAAACGCTAGGCTTTTAAGGCATAATAAAAAGGAGTTCACATAAACTCCTTTTATAAATAAAAATTTAGTTAGCAATTGTCCTCGCTAATTTTGTATAAATGCTATTTAAATAATATAATCGCCTATTTCTTTTTTCTGCTTGTTTTTCAATTTCCTTACCATGTTTGAGGAGATAGCCTCTTAAATCCCCCTGATAAACTAGCTCAAAACGACCACATTCAGTGATATCATTTGGTTTCACTAAACAAGCAGGTTTATCCTTAATTGATATCCCACCATTCGATAAAATGGTGGCAACAAATTGTGAACAAAAGTAGGCTTTCTCTCGATTCATTTTTTTATTTAGCAATACTGCAAATAACCCAATAAAATTGTATTTATAAAGCTCTTGTTGCTCCTCAATTTGTTTAATTCTTTGGATCATTTCTCTATACTCACTTTCAGACACTGTGCACTTATAAATAGCACATGACGCTTGCCTAAATAACTGTCCTTCCATATCTTCCTTTACGAAGCCACCAATGAAAGGATTGTTAGGCTTTTTTCGGCCAAAGCTATATGCAACATCTAATTGCTGATCAAAGGATATAGACGCATGATTAAATGGATATCTAGTAAACACCTTAATGATTCTTGTAAATAATGTTCCAGTGTTTGTTAGAATAATATAAACCTGCAATTTAATACCTCCTATCCACAATCAAATTTATCCTTGTTTTTTAGTGATTTTCATCAATAGAACGTTTTTCAGCGTTTATAGCTGCGTTAACGATTAACCCTTAACTCCCATTTTTGTTAAGCTGAAGTCGAGTACTCTGTTCGTCTTAAACGGATACGTACATGTTTAATAGAACTGTCTTACAATTCGTTTCTTATTTTCTTATACTTTCATCTATTGTTTAACGCTCTTAAGCTTTAAATCGTTCTAGGTCTTAAGCAGTAATTTTCACATTTCCCCTTAATTGCCTTTTCGATACATTACTAGGAAAATATTACTTTATTGTTATTGTTCTCAGTATAACAATGATTTGAATAAAAAGTCGTAAAAAATATATAAAAAATGTATAAAATTTTTCTAGAATAAAAAAAGGATAACACATCGTCACCCTTATATAAGCTTGTTATTAAAATAACTAGTTCAGTTTAAATCTTTCCTTACTAGTTTTCAACAGGTAGAAATTTCTTTATGCTTTCCTCATTTCCCTTAAATCCCTAAACAAGTAGTTAATCTCATGAGAAATATAATCTTAAAGGGAGCGATTAATTCTAAAAGCTCTTCGGATTATAAATAAATATCATTGCATAAAGATTCATAAAGTTGTATATTTATAAT
>NZ_CADEPK010000301.1 GCF_902829255.1 Metabacillus niabensis
GAACTGCACCACTTATTTTTTCTTTAGGTAAATCACAAAAATGCTTGAATCCCTATGTAAAATTCATATAAAAAGTAGAACCCGAATCCAAATAATAAGATTCCAGCAAGGATAGATGTCATTTTGATCATATGACGGTTCATGATTTTTCTCGTGATGGAAACGATTGTTAACAAACCAATATCATGTAATAAAATACCAGTAATAATCCCCATTGCGACAATGATGAAACTGCTAGATTCGCTGCCTGCATATGAATTTGATAAAACCGTTCCAAACACGGAAATCCAAAAAACTAAATTTCCCGGAGAAACAGCGACAAGCAAGCCATTACGATATGTTTTAAAAAGTGATTTATTGACTCTTTCTCCTGCTATCGCAATATCCTTATCCGCATTTTTTATAGAATCATAGGCAAGAAAAAATAAAAAGATAGCTCCGACAATCCATAATGGCATTTGTATATAGGGAATTGCCAATATATTGGCTAAACCAAAATACAGGGCAAAGATTAGAATCAAATCGATTGTCATTCCACCAAACCCTACTGCCCACCCATGCATAAAACCATTTTTCAAACCTTGTTTCGTCATCTCAATTGTAATGGCTCCGATTGGCATTGCAATAGCCAGACCTACCATTACATAAGCAAAATATAAACTCACTTAAACACTTCTTTCAACTTATAAGATTACTTCTTACGTCCGTTTATATGAATTATTATACATCGAATATAATAAAAATTAAATGTGATTTATAATTGCTCATTTCTCGTACTTTTCTTATATTCCTATGTAAAATAAGACTCCTTGATGGTATTACCTTCATGGAGTCTTTATTTTCTATCATCTTAATTAAGTCAATTATTATAGGAAAAAATTCTTTATTTAAAATTAGATAGCTTTAATTGTGTAAAATTTCATACCTGTTAATTTATTATTTTCAATTTCTTTTTTAAATATTTCTGAAACAAAAATAGGAATTTCCTGTCTATTTCCCAATTTAAAAATATCACTATTTTCTACTTTACTTTCATAAATTGCATATTTTCGTACATTATATATTGTACCAACACTTTAGTTTGCATTTCATGGTAATCTGATTCTTCTAAACAAAGTGCATCAACCACTCTAAGAATATTAGCAATATAATATCCTTCTAACCTAGCTCTACTTTTTAACTCAACAATGTCAACTGGAAAGTACTCAATTTTTGTATTTAAGGTCTCCATAATGGTTTTCAATCTTCTAGATACCACAAACCATCCCATATCATTTGCAAGATAGTCTGTAGGCACTTCTCCCTCACTTTTATCATAGTAAAATTTAAAACTTCCATCCCATCTATCAAAAGTCTCTCCAGTTTTAAATTCGTATTGCTGGATTCCAAAATCATCCTTATAATGACATACTATATCATTTTCATTTTCACCTGAAACTGCTATACCTAGCTTATAAAATTTCATCAGTATCCCCTACTTACTTTTTCTTTAATTAATCATATCTGGATTTTCTCTGACTTTATTCTTTAACCCTTCAAATAGCTCTAAAAAAATTTTTTTTATTCCTAACAAACAGTATAAATGCCTTTCAAATTACTTGATTAGGGTCATTCCAATTCAAGAGGAAACGACGAGTAGCCACATTGAGTCTCTGTAAAGAGATTAAACAAACATCTTTACAGTCCTTATAAAATGGCATTAAAAGGTGCATGACCTGTTTCAGCATTCCTTAATAATGTTGGTTTTCTAAAACGTAAACTAGTTTCCAATTTGAATATGGCGGTATCTCCTTCCATCTCCATAAAAGATACATTAACCCATAAGGGAGCTTTCGGAAAAAGCCCTCCTAAAACCCCAACAACATCTTCTATCAATAGTTTTTTACCACCGATATTCTCTTTAGATAATACAAGACGTTTCATCATTTCATCGCTACCATCTAACATTTTCCCATGTTCTTCGACAGGCTCTATAATAAATTTAACTATATCGCTTGAAATATTTTTAGTCTCTTTTATCTTATCAACTGCTTTAGATAAATTTGTTAAAAAAATTTCCTCATTCATTTGTGTAATCAAAATATCTCCTCCTTTATTCCAATTTAGTTAACTATTTCCTCAATTAACATAAACGTTGCTCGTTAGTTCTAATGGATATATTTCTAACCAATCATTTCCTGTCTTTATTTCAGCACTATTAAATATTGCTCATAGTTTTTGGCTTCCTCAGGGTGAGGGGAAATTCTTTAGCAGGGCATCATATGAAACGTGACGATTATGTTGTTTAGTCCTTTCTCAAGATGCCTCCCCTTACCGTTACTAGTATGTTTACCCGAGCTGTGAACAACTTCAGTCTCTCCACCTTTATGCTCTGTAGTAGTTGTCCTAATGTCGTTATTATTATCAACTTTTACAAAGTTACCCTTACCCTTAGCCGCATCCTTCGACTTATCAACATCTTTCTCAAGATCTAGCAGCTTATCAGCAGCTTATCAGCAGCTTTTAATAGCGTTGTAAGTATTTAAACTTGATTTATGAAAAGAAACCATTTCTAAACTTAATCAGAAGTGGTTTCTTCCCTTAATTATTAAAATAATCGTTTATTATTTTATCTAGTTTTTCAGTTCCTTTTACACCTACAGATAGATATTCAATGAAGAACTCATTAACGCTTTCATATTTAAAGTTACTTAAATATAAGAATAATGTTTCTAAATTTTTATTCGTAGACCATTCTTTTAATTGTTTACGACAAATTTTAATTACATCATCAATAAAATAATCATCATTAGCTTCTATTGACATGTTTAGTATAAAATCCCTTTCGTCTTCGTTTTCTCCATTTATTATCCTGCACATTTCTTCTTTACACATCTCGAGCATATATATATCTTTTTTAGCCTTCCAAAAATCATCTAAAGAAGTACCTGCTTCACCATAAAACATTGACCAAAAAAAATCATAAGAAATATATTTATGCGTAAACTTATATTTGCCCTCTGCTATTTTCTTTTCAACGTAATTAGTATTTTTATCAGAAATAATTTCAAAACATTCTGCATCATATGGAATTACACTCGCATAATCATCTTCTATTCTAAACATTGAATAGTATTTTTTATTGTCAACGAGTAAAAATTCACCTTCATATACTGTATATATTGTATTCAATGTAATATACGGAAACTTTTTTTTATTTTCTACACACTTTACTCTCAATTTATCACCTCATTTTAACAGGAAAAAAATTTTTCATCTAAATCTATTATCCAAAACAAATCTTTATTATTTACTCTTAAATTTTTTGGCTTAGATACTTTAAGTTTACTGTCAAACGAACTTATTTCACCAGTCTTAATGTTTTTATAATAATGAATTTTCCCCTCTCCAAACTCAGTATTATAGAAATACTTTGACTCCAATTTCCACCAATCTCTAATATTTGAACCATCCTTAGTCAATATATCTACTGCCTTTTGATCCCATAAATTTGCTTCATTAATGATTTTTTATAATTCTGATATGCATACGAATCATTTGGAAGAGTATTATATACTTTGGATTCCGTACCTTTCCCCTCAACACCCTTAACCTTCTCCTTAATCTTCGGTATATCCTTCTTCTTTTCTAGAATATAAAAAACCTTGAAAGGCAAAAAGCCAATCAAGGTTAAATAAAGCAGTTAATTAAGGAGCTACTACTCTTAAAGAAAGGGTAACTACAAATATTCGTTTTCAATATCCACGTATTCCTCATTTGCTAGCTTACTTAAAAAGCTACTAAATGAATCTGCGACCTGTGGAAGGCAACTGTTTATTATATCGTAAGTTAATACTATAGGTTCATCCTCTGAAAATTTATCAGCAATATCATCTGGAACAATTACACACTCAACAACTTCTAAATCATCGTTGTAGGAACAGAAAGAATGGTCCGCTATCAATACCCTAGGTTCTTCATTATTAATTGCATTTAAATCTAAACAATTTACATTACCACCTATAGTTGTAGCAACAGTTAATAAACCAAATTTCACCAGAAACATACTAGGTATAGCAGTTGCATTCTCTGCTTTAATTTGTTCTAGTCCCAATAATCTTATTCCACCACTTAAAGCAGGTAAATTTTGCGGCTCAAAATCTCTATAAAAATCAACTATAGGTTCCGGGATTGAATAGGATTTCAAATTTTCCAAATCATGTTCTTTATAAAAAGCAGACCACTTAGTAAATGTTTCATACAACAAAGTAATATTATTTAGTTCTTCATGCTTAGCTTGACCAAATGCTTGTTTAACTTCATTAACATCTTGCCCATCTCTAATTAGGTTTTGCTCGAACTTTTCAATTATCTTAGTAAACTTGTTCATTCTTTTTCGCTCCTTGCAATATACAAGAGACTTCCTACCAATATTGTTTTTAAAATATGTACTAATTTCCTTCTCTCCTTCTAATTTTGGATATAAAAAAGACTTATTCCTTCTTGAATAAGCCTTTTTATTAAAGGTGCTTTGTTGCTTGCTTACCAAAAATACCTTCTTAGAATCAACAATCTTTATTATATTACAAAGACAGAAATTAATTCAGTAATAGCAAGTTTCTTCCCCTTAGCTTGTACCCAAAGTTTAATTCCTAAAATCCTTGTAATACTTGATTTTTTGAGCATATTCAATAGCATCTTCAAATTTACAATTTGTATACAAGTCTTTTAATATGTTTGCTTCTTCCTTCCAATCCGGTCCGTATTGTAACAGGTAATCTACAAATCCTTCAAAATAGGATATATTTGTTTTACTTAAGAATATCACTCTTTGATACAATTTAATCGCACAAGGGATAGGGAGAAAGAAATGCTCATTTTCGTATTGTATTACTTTTTCTAAACAGCTATATCATTCACTTTGTCTATTTCAGTCATTAATTTGATAGTTAAATTATCTAGCTCTTCCCTCATGATAATCACTTTTTCTTGCTCAAATTCCGACAATCTTTACTAATTTTAAAATGGATTTGTTCAACTATGCCTTGAAGTTCCAATATCATTTCTCCTTTTTCCTTATTTTAGTAGGTCGAAACCCTTTGGTTCCATCAGAGGTTTTCCTAACAGTATAACCCACATTTTTTTCTTCTAGACCTTTTCAATGCCATACTTTTCAAAGTGTCATTAAAACAATTTTTCAAATAAATGCACTACTTCTCTAGCTTAAAATATGGATTGGATATATAATCTCCAACCTCCTCTATTGCATCCTCAATTTCTACTTTAATTTCCTGAGACATGCTTTCAATATTTTCTAATGAATCTTTAATTTGGTGAAAACACTTTTCCAAACCTAGATTTAAAACAATGGACAGAATGACATCCACTACTTCATAGGAGTTGGTATTCCATAATTTACATAGTTCCTCATCAATTTTAGACTTTATATCTGTATTCAGTAATTCATATGTCATGACTTGACGGTCTGTTAATTCATTTAGTATTTTGAGGAATCTATTTTTTCAATACTACCTTGGAAATACTTTTCAAGGACTTCTATAAACATATTATCAATCTCTTCGACTGACAAAATATCTGGTAATATTTCATAATCTCTTAACTCCATTTTTTCTATCTCCCTTTAATTGGAATATGAACTATCTAAACTCTGATTCTTAAATCGCTTACAATAAGCATCCAGTGTTTCGTTACAATTTTTATTTGTGCAGTCCATCTCGATCCATAACCCGAATCAGGATATAACTCGGTAGCCTTTTTTATCTGGTGAATGCCATCTAATAATAGCTTTTGACCATCTTTTAGTTCGAAGGTATACCACGAATTGAGCCAAGGATTCCGCATTTACTTCTTCTACTAACTGGTGGGTCGTTTGAGCTGTTTTTTCAAGCCTTGTTCGATTTCGGTTTCAAGAAAGCTTTCTGCGATAAATCTGTAACTTCTTAGAAAAAGTTTACATGAATTGTTATTTCGCAGATAGGCTAAGACCTATCAGACTCCAATAGTTTTACCTTCTCAACAGGCGATGATACTTCAAAAAAAGCTGGTGGCCCTTTAGGTAATACCTATCAACGTCCTTACGAGATTGGTTCAAGAACATCCAGTGCTGCTACCATAGCTTGTTCTTTTTTCATTATCCTTTGCTTTTTGTATATGAAAAGACACTTACTTAAACAAGTAAGTGCCTTAATTGTATTTAGTAACAAATTCTATTTATATTTACAATACTTTCAATCTGCTTAGTAAGTAATACCTTTCTGCAAATTTGTAAATGTTTAATAAATTATTTAAATCTATTGATGTCATAATATTTAATTAAATAAAGATATTTCTATCTTTTTATCTATTAAAAATAAAACTCTGCACACCTTAAAACTACTCAGTAATTTCAATATAGTCCTTTGTACTATTTTTTTCAGATTCTACCTTTATATTTTCTACTCCTTCAAGAAGAGAAGCTATATAACTTGTTATTTCTATTGTAACTCTTTCAGCATCATCTGGTCTACTATTGCATGGATGAGGATGAAGTTCTAAAATGTATCCATCTTCTCCTCCATATCCTTGTATAACTAGCTCAAATCCTAAGATATTTTCATTTATGTATACTGCTGGTACTTCTTCATAAATATAATCTTCTAGCCCTCCAAATGGAATACCTCCAACTAATTTTTCAGAGATTATCTTTGCCACACCAAAAATATCTTCTTCCGAAAATATTACCAATGAACAAGTAAAATAGGGATATTTCTTCATTTTATCATTCTCCTAATCATTAATTATTTGTGTACCTGTATTGAACTTATGATTATATTCTTCCTGTGTATATATTCGAAATGTAAAATTATCTGGTCTTCCTCTCTTGTTTACTTTTCTCATTCCAGGTAAAGATTCTTTTAAAGATTTATCGATTTGGATCTGTAATTGTTCAATCTCATTAATTCTTGTTCCTGACCTCCATTTAATCTCAGGTTTGAATTTTGATGCTAGTTTATCACTAACGATGAATGCGTCAATATCAAAATCTGTTGGATCAAAAGGTGCATTTCCCTTATGTGGTCCTTTTTGACCTGTAGCCAATGAACCCCTATATCCAACCTTGGCATCCGGATCAATTCCCTTAATTTTCTTCACTGCTGGACTCATTGTACTTTGAACGGTATTCATTATCTCAGTTCTGGTTTGAACTTTCCCTGTACCCTTATTCCCAACACCATTCCCCTCAACACCCTTAACCTTCTCCTTAATCTTCGGTATATCCTTCTTCGGAACAGTAATCGTTTTAGGTGGTGCACTCGTATTAATATTAACTCTACCACCTCTAAAACCTGAAAAACTACTAAATACTCCTCCTACGATAATTGAGTATTTCGTAACGTCTGAGATTTTCTCTCCTGTCCAGTAGTTATACCCTTCCTTTGCTGCTTCGATTTGTTCGAGGTTAATATCGACGGTTTGAGGGACTTCTGGTTTGATTTTACCACTTTTAATGGCCTCGTTGTAGGCTATTGTTGCTCCTGCTGCATCTTGGCCAGTTGTACCATTTTTACTTAGCATCCACATATTTCCGACAAATTTCTTATCATATTCGCTAAAATCATAGGTTATTTCCCCATTTGTTGTATCTCGTCCAGGGATGCTTTGAACAAATTCATAGGTACCGGATGAGACTTTGACGATTAGTCCATCATCGTATAAATAATACTTTTCGACTGAATCAACACCATTTTTAATCTCAACCATGTCCACAAGCCGCTCTTCTAAACTCTCAAACTCTTCCTTCGTGATCTTCGTATCTGTTAGCTCACTTATTATATTCGCAGCTTCAATTCGATCTTCAATCGAATCTCTGTATCTATTTTTCATTAACATATCTAAATGAGCATTTGGACCAGGGTATCTTGCTTCGACATACGTATTTGGCAGATATGGGGATGTTCCGTATAGCTCATCGAGTGTATAGTGTGCGTTTTGCTCGATTTCGCTTAGGACTTCCTTGTATGTAGCATTTGTTGCGAATTTCCTGAACGTATAATTTGAGATTGTTACGTCTTTTGATTGGAACATGCTTCTTATTTCCGTTATGTACTTTTGAAGAAGCTGTAGGTCTGTTTCTGTGTCAGTTAAATCTTGTGCTCTACCGTGATCGGTTTGATGTAATTGATTTATTGTTCGTTGTGTAAATCGCTTGGCACGTTGAACGTCCATGTAAAAGTTTTCATCGGTTAGATGCTTTATTGACATAATATCGCGAATCGAGCCAAGGGCGTCATTTACGTCCTCTACTAATTGGTGGGTTATTTCAGCTGCTTTTTTCAAGCCTTGTTCGATTTCGGTTTCAAGGAAGCTTTCCTCGATATATCCGTCATCCGCTGGTTCAAATAAGAAAAATAATTTCTCAGCAACATTTAATGCCGCCTTATATTGCCTGATCGTTTGTTCAAATAAGAGAATAAACGGAATATGTACTTCTTGATAGAACATACGGATCGAATTTCCGCTTTTCCCAGTAAAATTATCATCTAATCCTGTAAAATAATCGATTTGCTTTCTTAAATCTTGAAGCTGATTCTCTAATGTATCGATTGACTGTTTCACCTGTTTTATACCAGAATCAAGATTGCTTGCGTTAAAAAGTTTCACGCTCTACAATTTCACCTCCGTCAATGACAGACTCCTACTCTTTCTCTAAGGCCTGCTTCACTCCATGCGAAAATGAGTCCATCAATGCTGCTAACGACTCATCAATCAGTTTAAGCGCCTCTAGTGATTGCTCCACTTGTTGATTATGCTCCTTTAATAGCTGCTTATATTGCTCAGCTAGTTGAGTAATCATCGTATTTACTTCATTCATCTTATTCACAAACTCTAATCTATTTTGTTCGGCGATTGAGCTCGTCTTATACTGTAAGGCATTAGCAGATTGATTAATCGAAGTTAATGCCTTGCTTACCTCCTCATAGGAGACCTTTATTTTTTCACTCATCGGTCATGCCTCCTATCTTCATCGTCTCATGTTCGATCCTATAAAAATGGTAATATTATGTAAATAGGATCATTATCCTGAAATAAATAAAATTTACCAAATACGCTATACCATAATAACTACTATATTTTTCGAAAATAGGATAATAGTCACCAAAAAAACAGGGACAGTCCCCTCACTTCCTAAATCGGAAGCAAGGGAACCGTCCCTCTCATACATACTTCGCAGTAACAGAACGTTCACAATCTACTATTCCTGCTGGTGGGCCTTCGTAAAGGATTTCTCCTCCACCAGTACCACCATCTGGACCTAAGTCAATGATCCAATCGCTATTGCGAATGACATCTAGGTTATGTTCTATTACTAAAACTGTGTTACCTTTATCTACTAATTTATTGATAATACGCAAGATATTTGCTACATCAGACATATGCAATCCAGTCGTTGGTTCATCTAGTATATAGGTGTTACCCTTTGTGTTTAGCTCCTTCGCTAGCTTCAACCTTTGACATTCACCGCCGGATAACGTGTTTAGCGGTTGGCCTAATGATAGATAGCCAAGACCGACTGTTTCCATGCTTTTTAGCTTCGTTTGAATGCTTTTCACATCAAAGAAATCTAGTGCAGCTGTGACAGACATATCCATGACTTCGACAATGTTTTTTCCTTTATAGTTGTATTGGAGCACATCCTGCTTGAAGCGACTGCCCTTACATTCGCTGCATTCTACCTCCATGACATCCATAAACGATAGGTTGAGCTGTACCGTTCCAGTTCCACCACATGTTTCACAGGCGCCCTTTGAATTGTAGCTAAATAGCCCTGTTTCCACATTGTTTGCAGTGGAAAATGCTTTGCGGATCGCATCCATAATCCCTGAAAAGGTTGCTGGATTCGAGCGGATGTTAGCGTGTACTGGGCTTTGGTCGATGCGAATCGCCTCTGAAATATCCTTCGCAAAAACATTGTTTACAAGTGTACTTTTCCCTGAGCCCGCAACCCCTGTTACCGTTGTGAAAACACCAATCGGCACACGAAGGCTAACGTTTTTCAAATTATGAAGGCTGCTTTTCTTGCTTTCAATAAACTCGGAAACAGGTCTTGGGTTAGAATTCAGCTCCGTTTTACTGCTTAAATACTTTGCTGTAAGAGTGTCAGATGACAATAAGCCCTCATAGCTGCCACTATACATGATGTTTCCTCCGCCAGCACCTGCATGTGGTCCAACATCAATGATATGGTCTGCGATTTGGATGACGTCTGGATCATGCTCAACAACTAAAACGGTGTTGCCTTTGTCACGTAATTTAACTAGCAATTCATTTAACCTGTACACATCGCGAGGGTGAAGACCTGTGCTTGGTTCATCAAATATGTACATTAACCCTGTTAGGTTGCTTGACAAATACTTCACCATTTTGACCCGTTGAGACTCACCACCTGATAAGGTTGGCGTTTCCCTTGTCAATGTTAAATAGCTTAACCCAATATCACATAGATTTTTTAACCGTTCAATGATATTATCCACAATCGGTTTAGCATGAGGTTCATCGATTTGTGGAAGAACGTCGATTAACTGATCCAGCTGCATCGATGTTAGGTCATAAATCGAATAGCCGTTGATTTTAGACGATAGCACCTTCTCGTTGTAACGTGTCCCATCACAGGTTGGACATGTTTTCGTTGTCGTATAATCCTTTAGCTTCTTTTCAGCAGCCTTCGTCGTTTCCTTTTCCCGATTCACATTCAGCCGCATAAATTTTACTGCTAAGCCTTCATATGTCGCATTCATTTCATTATCCATGAAGTTGACCTTCACCTTTTGCGGCTCCGCATAAATTAGCTTGTCAAATTCTTCTTTTGTATAATCTTTAATTTTCTTATCATTGTCGAAGAAGCCTGATTCAGCATATGCCTTCCATTGCCAAGTCCCTGGTGCAAAGCCTGAAAGCAAAATCGCTCCTTCATTTAAAGACTTTTCCTTATCAAGTGCCGCATCTGTGTTTAACGTAATAATTTTCCCGATCCCTTCACATTTAGGGCACATCCCACTTGGATCATTAAAGGAATAGGCGTTGGCATAGCCGATTTGTGGTTGAGCAAAACGTGAAAAAAGCAGGCGCATCAATGGCTGAATGTCTGTTGCCGTTCCAAGCGTCGATCGCGCATTCCCGCCAAGTCGTTTCTGATCGACAACAATCGCAGTAGACAGATTGTGGATTTCATCTGCTTCCGGTCTGCTGTATTTCGGAAGAAACTGACGGGCAAAGCTACTAAATGTTTCGTTTAACTGACGCCCTGCTTCCTGTGCAATCGTATCAAAAACGATCGATGACTTCCCTGAACCAGATACCCCTGTAAAAATGGTAATCTTCCCTTTTGGAATCTCGAGATGAATATTTTTCAGGTTGTTCTCTCTTCCATTTACAATTTCGATAAATTCTTGCTTCATTGCTACTCACTCCTTCTCTTCGTTATATTTCGAAATTCGTTTAAATCCGTGCAGCTTGCCTCTTGTTGACTCGTGAAAACCAATAATACCAATAGTTAAGCTAGTAATGCAACAAAAAATAGCAAAAAATGGCGATGATTTTGATGCTTCATAAAAGCAACAAAAATGTCCCCTTTTTTACTCAGGAAGTGAACCTTTTGGCCTTCCCATTTGTATAGGTAGTAAAGAAAGCAGATTGGAGATGGTATAAATGGGGATTGGTTGGATTTTTTCCCTTATTGTTCTAGGTATATTAATGATCTTAATTTTAGCGATTACAATTCCGATGGATCGCAAACATGTTGTCCGTGAAAATGATAAAATTAACTTTAAGAAAACGAAATTATATTTACGTTGGAATGTATTTGATACACTGACACTTTGCTTAGCTATTTATTCGATTATTTGTGTGCAAATTTTATTTTATCTAATCGCTAGTGGTGAAACAGTTGAAAATGTATTTGTGCAATTTTTTACTAACCAAGCACAGGTTTGGACAATAGTATCGATTATTTATTTAGTTAGCAGAGTATCATTGACGTTAAAATCAATTAAGGAACGTTGGGGCGATGAGATTGAATGAGCGTGAGGATGAATGGATGATTGCTTACCAAAATGGAGATGAAGCAGCGTTAGAACGAATTTACCTCCTATTAAAACCGGGGCTTTATTCATTTATTTTCCGCTATACAAGAGATGAGCAATTAAGCATCGATATCGTCCAGGATACATTTGTTAAGCTTCAGCGTTACAAGCACAATTACAGCCGAAGCAACGGAAAACTAAAATCATATCTCTTTCAAATTGCCTACCGCTTAATGATTACAAAATTAAATCGGCGCAAAAAGCTGCGGAGCCTTTTGCCCTTCCTCATCCCGGTAGAACCTGAGGATTTCCAGCATTCAGACAGAATGACGATTCGCGATGCTATCGCAAAGCTCCCAGACATTCAACGTGCGGTGATTCTTCTCTCCTACTACCATGATATGCCACAGGAGGAAATCGCGAACGTTCTTGGCATTCCTAAAGGGACAGTTAAATCAAGATTACACACAGCGATCAAAAAATTAAAGGAAGAATTGGAGGAAGATGAATATGAGTCACGATCCCTTTCATAAAGAACCGTATTTACAAACGAAGCTGAACGAATATCGAGTCGAGACACCCGAATTCCCAATGAAACGTAATCGCTGGGAACGATTCATTCATTTTCTCGCTTCCCCTGCAAAGGACCCGTTAGAACGAT
The DNA here is from genome assembly GCF_902829255.1 of Metabacillus niabensis. Classification (GTDB taxonomy): domain Bacteria; phylum Bacillota; class Bacilli; order Bacillales; family Bacillaceae; genus Metabacillus; species Metabacillus niabensis. The sequence goes on from NZ_CADEPK010000301.1 coordinate 12,721, forward strand.
TCATTTCAGCAGCTGATGGGGTAGTGCTGTTAAAGGTAGCTCCAATCGTAGGAACTGTCATTCTTACATTCATCCAAATTTTTGTTTTTCTTTAAAAATGCTTCGAAGGGTTAAGCCTAACTACTATGTTTAATGTAAGAAGTTAGGCTTTACTAAAATTATGACGTTCTTTCATTTATAATCGAAACAATATACTTAGCATCATAACCTACACCTTGTAATAGAGCGGAACCACGCCGATATTGCCATGGCAGGCCAATAAAGTATAATCCTTCAATGCTTGATACACCTCGATTATGGATAACCTTTCCTTTCTGATCGAAAACTCCCTCGATTTGCAGCCATGGAAACTCTGTTTTAAAACCTGTTGCCCAGATAATATTGTTCACTTTTAATGTTGTGTTATCTTCAAAGACTAGCTCATTTTTCTTTGCACTGATTACCCTTTGTTTTAGCTTTACTTCCTTGTTCTTCATTGCCCGCTTTAACTCATAGCCAAATAGAGGGTCTCCCTTTTTTTGAATTAGCCTGCCAAGTAACGAATGATTTGTTGCCTTTAAAATCCCTACTTTATCGAACCACCAAAAAATACTTTTACGAAGGAAGACTAAAGGTAAATAGCTTGGATGTTTGCTTACTGCTAAATAGGTCTCCCTCTCTTTCGACAATTCAACGGCTATTTGTGCTCCACTATTTCCCCCACCTACGACGATTACGTTTCCATCACCTAATTGTTTTGGGTTCTTATATTGTGATGAGTGAAGCTGCTTAATCGTCGTTGCTAGATTTGTTGAAAATCCAGGGAGATTAGGGGTTTGAAAAGGACCTGTTGCAACGACAACATTCTTCGCTCTATATTCATCACGATTAGTCTTAATAAGGAAAGCATTATCCACTTTCGAAATAGCCTTCACTTCTTCATTTAAACGAATAGGAAAATGAAACGTTTCTACATATTTCGTTAGATATGCCACTACTTCATCTTTGGTAGGAAAACCATGTTCATCACCGTGAAAAGGTAATCCAGGTAGGGCACTGTAAATCCGTGGAGTAAACAAAACTAATGAGTCATACCTCTCCCTCCAGCTCTCTCCCACTTCACTTCCTTTATCAATTAACAAAAAGGCTTTATTCCGCTTTTTTAAATAGTAGCCAATCGCAAGACCCGCTTGACCAGCCCCAATGACAATTGTATCGTACATTCTCATCCCTCATTAAATATGATTATATGTTCATATATCGATTTTAAAGGAATGATTTTCTAAATACAACAAAAATAGGGAAGGTTCTTTTGTTTTCGGAGCAAAAGAACCTTCCACCGTTACTCGCTAATTGGTGAACCAGTCGATGTATGCTCATTTATCCATTCAAGTGATTCCTTCGAAACCACTGACCAATTCGGAATTTGGCTACTATGCTGCTCGACCCAGCTCATACAATATTGCGGATCAATGCTCTTCTCCTCGCATTGAGCTAAAAAGGCTTGAATGTTTTCCTCCGTACAGTTTTCCCATGAACCACATGTTTCTTTCCATATGCGTTCCATTTCTTGCTTACTATTGTTCACCAAATTTTCTTCCTCCTTTAGTTCATGTTGACAAATTAAGTTTGTCCACTGTGATAACAATTTATGAAATTCAGGTTACTTTTTAAGTAAAACACGCAAGGAGAGGATGATACTTTTTGTATCGTTTATGAACCTAATTGCACAGATTCGTTAATGACAAATTTGTTACAGAATCGATAAAAGGTTTTTATTTATCGTGATTTTCTATAAAATTGAGGGGGTTTAAAAAGGAGGGCAAAATGATCGAAACAGATTTAATCGTCATACTAAAAATGATTATTATTGGGTTAGTACAAGGTTTTACCGAGCCAATTCCTGTTTCTTCAAGTGGGCACGTTATGATCGCCAGTACGATTTTAGGGCTTGGGGAACAAGGCTTTACCTTTGCGATATTAACAAATACTGCTTCTTTGCTGGCTATACTTTTTATTTATAGAAAAGATATTGCTAGATTAGCAGTTCATTCAATCAAATATGTAAAAACGAAGGATGAGAACTACAAGAGTGATTTTCGCTTTGTTTGCTTTGTTGTAATCGGTACGATTCCAGCAGCTGTTCTCGGCGTGTTATTGAACGATTATATTGCTGAAAATGTGAGTATGACGACAATTGCGATTATGCTCTTTATTACGGGTATTGCTTTGTGGTTAATCCGTAATATTAAAGGTGTGAAAGAAGAATCAGATCTCAAACTAAAGGATGCTCTTATTGTCGGCTTAGGACAGGCTGTTGCCTTAACACCAGGGATAAGTCGTTCAGGTGCGACGATTATCTCATCCATCGCCGTTGGAATGAAACAGGATACAGCACTTCGCTTTTCATTTATGCTGTATATTCCAGTAAGTCTCGGAGGAGTTGTATTAGGCTTTTCAGACTTTTTAAATGAGCCTAATAAAGCAGAATTAGCGATTCCGTATTTATCAGCATTTCTTGCAACACTTTTCATGACCTATTTTGCGATGAAATGGTTTATGGGAATTATGAAAAATAAGAAGCTTGGATATTTCACCTATTATTGTTTTATTGTTGGAGTATTGCTTTTAATCTTCTTCTAATTTAAATAACAAGTAACGATTGTTAATATGTACTTTATGAAAAAGCATTAATCTTTCTGGATTAATGTTTTTTTATAAAGCATAGCAAAGCTGCGTATGTATAAATATTAGTAAATAAAGGAGTATATGAATGCTATTATTCCTACTTTTTTATCTTTTGATTATCCCTGCTTCAGTCTTATTGCATGAGGTAGGCCATGGTATAGCTGCTGTCTCTACTTCAAAATCACATGCACATGTTTATTTAGGTACTAGGAGTAAGGAGAATAAAGAAAATTTCAAATTAGGAAGACTTCATTTTCATTTAAATTGGTCTTATGTAGGATTTGTTTCTTGGGAAGGGAATTTAACGAAACGACAAACAGCTATTGCTTTAGCTGGTGGCCCAATTATATCATTACTGCTTATGCTACTATTCGGATTGATGTCACTATATGTACCTCTAGATGATTTGCATTCATTGCTTTTTGGGGCAACAATATTTAATTGCTTCCAGTTCCTTTTCACAATCATTCCTATCACCTATCCTCGTTGGATGGGGGTATATAACGGTCAGCCATCAGATGGATTGCAGCTGCTTCGATTGTTAAAAAAATAAATATTCCTAAATAAGGTTCGTCTTGTCTAACTAACAAGATGAACCTTATTGTTTTATCCTGTTATATCCTCATTTAAAACACTCTTATCTATCAAGGCTGAAGGCTCTGATTTCTTCCCTTCATGATAATCCTTCCATAGTGAACTGATATAGCCTTCTAACGCATTAACCATTTCATTTCTTTTGCTTTCATCGATATTTACAACGTCATTTGCTATCTCATTTTTCACTCGAATGAGCACAAATAAAGGGGGTAAGTTTGTCTCACGGAAAGCTTTAATCATGGCTTCTTCCTGTGGTGTTATCTCCATCTTTTTTCCCAACCTCTCCCGTAAACTTATCCTTTAAACGATTCACGTCTTTTTATATAAGGAAACCTTTATAGCTTTTATTATTTAAATTCCCCTTCAACAAGTACTTCGTTTAATGGTTTACGGCTTGATGGTTGCTCACGTTCTTGAAGCTTTTCTGGTAATACCTCTTTTTCTCCCTGGTAGCCTATGGCGATAACGACTTGAGGATCAAAATTGTCTGGGATATTTAATACTTCACGTGCTTTATCTCGTTGGAATCCACCCATTGCATGTGTCACTAATCCTTCTCTTGTTGCTTGTAAAGATAAGTATCCCCAAGCTGTACCAGCATCAAAGGAATGGACAGGGTCTTCTTTATTTGAGATAAGAACCGCTAATACGGGAGCTTTTTCACACCATATCCGATTTCCCTCATTAATAAAAGAATGGAATTTTTCTCGATCCTCCTTCGTTCTCGCGATAATAAATTTCCAAGGCTGTAAATTATTTGCCGAAGGAGCCCAGCGTGCAGCTTCAAATAATTTCATTAGCACTTCCTCTGGCACCTCTTTTTCTAAGAAAGAACGAGGAGACCAGCGATTTAAATAAACTGGATCAATTTCATGCTCAGCTTGACGAAATGCCTTCGTTTTGATTTCACTCATGTCTTCTTCCACCTTTATACATTATTTTCCTACATTAACAGTTTAAGTACTTTCACTAATTTAAAGCAAATAAAACGAACTTTATTTTGTACATACTTCACCATGATACGAAAAAAGGGTTCATCCTAAACATGTTTCATGCTATTCTTTATACAAACATTGTACAGCTTTTTATCACAAAACCAATTTGCTGAATAAAGGTATGAAGCATCATAAGGAGATAGTATGACGAAAAAGATTACCTATTCTATACAACAAGTGTCTAATATGACAGGTCTTTCTAAACAAGTAATCCGAAAATGGGAGGATCGGTACGGCATCATTTCTCCAGAGCGTTTAGAGAACGGCTACCGCATCTATCGTCAGGAAGAAGTTGAGATTTTACAAAAAGTGATCGCGTTAACGAAGGATGGGCAATCTGTTAAACAAGCTGCAATCCTGCTAAAACAAAATTCCGAAGAAGCAGCAAAAGAAGAGGCTGAGCCAAAAACGAAGCAATTTCTTGATTCCCTAGTAGAAGCTGGAAGGATTGCAAACGACAGGGACATCTTCCATTTGCTCGAACAGGCTCATTCTTTATTTGGACTTGAGCCTTTCTTGAAGGAAATTGTCACTCCCTTCTTAGAAAGAATAAATCAATTGCTCCGTAAAAAGGAGTGGGGAGCACATCAAGAGGCAATATGCAGTCAAACCGTTCGCGACTTTTTCATTACAATGCGTCACCGTTTTCACGTTGCCGATTCTTCTCCATTAGTTCTCGGCAGCTGTTTACCAAATGAACGGGACGAAATTCCGTTATACATACAGCTCATTCCATCTATGGTGCGCAACTATCGAACCTTAATGCTAGGACCATCACCTGCTTCAAACACAATTGAGTCAACGGTTCGGTTAACAAATCCAAGAATTGTCCTATTATCTGGCACAACAGATGCCGTTTGGAAGGATAATGGCGCAGAAATAAGGATGCTTGATGCATTTGCTCATTCAATGCCTGATATCCATTTCTTTATTAGTGGTGATTGTCTAAAATATAAACCTAGACCCCTCAAGCTAAATCATATAAAGGAATTACATTCAATTGAAGATGTATTTAGCTCCTTATCATCATGAGAACTTAATGAACCTGATAAAAAAACACTTCAAATTGATAACTTTCATCAAAATGAAGTGTTTTTTTTATAAGTTTTAAGCTCTTCACTCCTTAGCAATTTAGCCAAGTCTTAGTGATTATGATTGGAAAAACAAATTTCTTTTTCTCATTCATTTAAAATACGCTTGTAATGATAATAATTAATACAATCGGAACGACCAGAATTAAATACCCAATTGGATTGGCATAATTGATGGTAAACCCAATTCCAAAACGCTTTTCTACAAAGATAGAAGGATCGTTACGATTAAAATAGAATAATCCGCCTTTCCAATACTGATCTTCATCAATACCATCTACCTTTTTTGAAACAGAGTCCGCAACAATTTCCTTTCCTTCTAAATCTGAATCGACACTGCCGACTTTAATTGCTAACCAAATTGTTCCGCCTAAGACAATCACTAAAAAGATTATAGGCGTAATCATCATAAGTAAATTACTAATGATATTTTCATATAGAAGATTTAGGTGTAAAATCGCAAACAGCAGAGTCATTAAAACCTCAACAACAAATAGAAACCAGCTGCTATATTTACGGAGGCGCAATTGCCTTAATTCTGACGATTTAACATTCCCAGCGTTAATTTTAATCCCTGAGCGTTTTGTGAAAACATTTATTCCATAAAACATTAACTGCATGATAAGCAATATAATCGGTAGCCCTAGTGCAACCATCCAGCTTTTATCACTGAACGCATCTGGTTGTCCATTTGGCCCCCAGTGTGTTGGAATTTGACTAGGCAATTGATCGTACAAATTAATCGTTAACGCAATTAAACCGAGCGAAACAATGACAGGAATAAGATAAACAAAAGAGGCTAGCATTTCATCCTTTGAACGAGTTTTTAAATCAGCATAATAAACCTTTTTCACTGAACCAAACCACTTTTCAGCTTGCTTTAGTTTCGTCATTTTAAAGTGAAAATAAAAATAAAGGGACAGCCCCACTAGTAGAAGACCAAAAGTGAAAACAATACCTAAAAGCGCTTGTCTTGTCTCATTCAAATTTTGTCCCTGAATCATTAGGACAGCTAAAACAGCAAGTGTAATAATCGCCGTGATAACCGCATACGTCTTCTTATAGCGAATAACTTGAGGATGTCTCACTTGTTCATAGGGAATAGAAACCCCAAAAACAACTGAACGTTTAGTAATAAACGGAATAAAAATTTGCAGTACCCCTACAAAAAGAACCGTTAAAAAGAAAATCATAAATTCCATGTCCATTAGATTATACCTCCTTAATTTTTTTCATAATCTTCGAAATCAATTGATGGAAATCTTCTTCATTCAACCCATACACTAGTCCCTCAGCAACAATTGGTCTCAGCTCCTCAACGATCATTTCATATTGTTCATTAGAAGCATGCTTTTCTGAATCCGCAATGATAACAGCTCCTTTTTTGGGGACAATTTCAATAATTCCTTTAGACTCAAGTTCATGATAGCTTTTATTCACAGTGTGCATATTGATTCCTAAATCGCTAGCCAATCCCCGAACTGAAGGCAAAGTATCGCCCTTCACTAGTTCTCCACGGACAATCGATTCAATGATTTGCGTTCGAAGCTGCATATATAATGGAACATTTGATTCGGAATCAAGGAAAATCATTCAAGCACCTCCATTCTCTATTCTATATGAACTATAACAGATGTTGTTCTATATATACTATAACAAAACTGTTCTATTATGTATATAACAAAATAATCAAAAAGAAAAAAAAGGCGTTTGGTAATATTGGAAATTTCAGGTGAGACAAGTTTGGCTTCTGTACAATAAGAAAACCGAAATCTCTATTATTAAACTAAGATATTTCGGTTCATTATTACCGATTGACTTATTAACTTTGAAATAATAGAAATTGATAAAACCCATTGTACAGTTCTATCTTTAAAAAGCTATCTTCTCCAACGCCAGCCGATTTTTACATTCTATCTTTAAAAATTCACTTTTACATTTTTCCTATTATCTCTTCTTACATTTCACCATAATAAATTTTATTGAAGGCTTATTTTTCATGTTCTTATTTTCCTCGTCAATTTCTGAAAACTCTACAAGTCCATATTTTCCAAATTCCTGTTTTATGGAATCAAAATCATAAAAAAACATTTTTACGCCATCCATAATCTCGAAATAGTCTTTATCCAATTGTTTCCCCTTCCCAAACATTGGGGCTTTTTTTGAAACAGCTGTAAAAACCATATATCCATTTGGCTTTAACTGGTTATAGCAATCTTTAATAAACTTCTCTCTTTCACACTTATTCAGTAAGTGAATAAGCGCATGCGAAAATATCCCATCATAAAGCCTGTTATCAAAAGGCATGTCTGTAACTGAACCATGAAAAATACGACTATCTATCCCATTTTGCCTCGCCAAATCAATCGCTGTTTTTGAAATCTCAATACCTGTAACATTGATTCCATTTTCAATAAAAACCTTCGCATTTCTACCATATCCAATACCTGGTATAAGTATATCGTTAACATTCTTTTCAAGGAAAAAGTCCTTTGTTAAAATTGCAGAGTCTGTAGGTTCAAATCCCCACATCGTTTGTTTTTCTATAAAGCTCGATTCCCAGAATTCCATCTTTCCTTCTCCTTTATCGTTTATTTTAATTGGGGAACTATTATTTAATTTTCAATTATAGATATAATGACTCTTTAATAACTATAATGGATGAGCATTATCTTGTAAATAGCAATTCTATAATGATGAACTCTTAACTTTAACACTCCACAATTTTGACATCGTTGTTCTGGTAATAGATATGGTTTAAAATCCTACGAATAAGCGGGCATTTGTGAGTAAAAGAAAAATTAGAAACTAAAGATAACAGTATAAAAAAAAAGCTGTACAAATGACAGCTTTTTTTATGAAAATTCTAGTCAATTATGGATTTCTTAGTTTTTGGATTGTTCTCTTTACATCTTTTGATTCAAAAATCGTTGAACCTGAGACTAAAATATCTATTTTATTTTCTAAGCAAATTTTTGCTGTTTGTTCGTTAATACCACCATCTACTTCAAATAGCAAATGAGATAATTCGTGGTGCTTCCTGTAATTGCTTGCTTCAATCATTTTTTCCACAACACTATGGATAAATTTTTGCCCCCCAAAGCCGGGATTGATCGTCATAAATAGTAATAAATCAATATCTCGTATATAAGGTAGTACGGTGTCTAAACTAGTTTCTGGATTTAAGGCGATGCCAGCTTTCGCACCATTCGTCTTAATCAATTCCAAACAATATTCCAATTTGTCAGTTGATTCTGGATGAACGGTTACATAGTCTGCTCCTAATTCAATAAACTTTTTTATAAAGTTCTCTGGATTATTTATCATCAGGTGTACATCTTTTGGTAAATCAGAGTAAGTACTAATGGCTTCCATAACAGGTATACCAAGACTAATATTTGGCACAAATTGCCCGTCCATAATATCGATATGTAATAAGTCTGCCCCCGCATGTTTTACCATTTCTAAGTCGTTTTTTAATTGTCCAAAATCCGCAGACAAGATGGATGGTGCTATCAGCATTATGTTATCACTCCAAGTAGTTATTAAGTTCACTAAAATCATAATCTAACCTGGAAAGTTTACCATAATTCAAATAATTCTTACAATAATAGTAATAGAATTTACTATACGAATCGAAAAAGAAACAACACTACCATAAATAGGATGTCCTATATTTCTGTAAAAGCCTACCGTTAACCACTCCCCTCTCCCTAGACTTTAAGAAGATCCTCTAAAGCAGTATGAAGCGATGGAAACATAAATGAAAATCCATTTTCTACTAACACCTGTGGTAAAACATGCTGCCCTTCAAGAACAAGTGCACTTTTTTGTCCAAGGACGATTTTCATGGCAAACGATGGTACAGGCAGCCAATGTGGACGATGTAGGACAGAGCTTATCTCCTTCCCAAAATCCTTCATCTGTACGGGAGTGGGTGCTGTGACATTTACAGGTCCTTTGATTTCTTCATTGTTCATAACAAAATGAATTGCTCGTACGACATCGGCGACATGAATCCAGGAAACCCATTGCTTCCCATGACCTAATGTACCTCCGACAAATAGTTTATATGGCAATACCATAAGAGGGAGTGCTCCTCCTTGATTCCCAAGAACAACGCCAAATCTCATAAAAACTGTCCGAACACCAAAAGCTTCTACTTGCTTCGCCTTCGCTTCCCAATCAAATACTGTCTTACCTAAAAAATCATCTGACACATCTAACGAGTCCTCCGTATAAACAGCATCTATTGAGGCTGGATAAATGCCAATCGCACTTGCATTTATAAATACTGACGGTTTTTTCGGCAATAAAGAGATGATTCGCAATAGCTCATCTGTCGCTTCCATTCGACTATGATAAATTTGCTTCTTATGCTTCTCACTCCATCGCCCGTCATTGATCGAAACTCCTGTTAAATTGATCACAACGTCGGTATCCCCTATTTCCTTTTCAGGAGATGCTGCTCCATCAAGCCATTGAATATACTGAACGTTCCCTGAGCTTTGTTTCGCTTTCCTTGTTAAAATCTTAATATAATGCCCTTCATCAAGAAGGAGCTTCGATAGTTTCTTCCCGATAAACCCTGATCCACCAGCAATAACAATCTTCATGTTCTCCCTCCAATCTTTGGATACTTCCTCCAATAAAATTTCTTAAATAGATTCTATTGAACAAGCTATGTTCATGCTTTTCATTAATCTCAATATATAGGAAAAAAGGGTACATTGCCTCCTATATGATTCGGGATCTAACGTTACATTCCTGCGGAGAAATTTCAAAAATGCTCATCCTGCTTTCGTATCGTTGTCTATTGATACAAAAAAGTCAATGCTCTTAAAAAAGCATTGACTTCTATCTAGCTAATGATTCGTTATTCGCTTTACCGCTTCTGCAAACCTTGCTATTCCCTTTTGTATTTCGTCTGGTTCGCTCCTACCAAATGTAAAACGCATATATCCCCGTTTGGAACCTAATATACTTCCTGGAACAAATGCAACACCATTTTTAATCGATTCCTTCAATAATTGATATTCATCAATCGATGGGTCTATTTTCCCCAAAAGATGAATCCCACCTTTAGGAGTGATAAATTCGATCTTATCCCCCATCTGTTTTTTTAAGCTTGTCGTAATCGCATAGTTTCTAAGCTCTAGCTGTGAGCGAAGCCTATCAATATGATCGGAAAAGTCAGCAGAATTTAAAAATTGATTCGCAATCCATTGGGGAAATACACTATGTCCAAAGTCTACCTGCTGTTTTGCATCAGCTAACCGCTGAATGACCTGTTCAGGGCCGATAATCCAGCCAATACGTAATCCTGAGGCAACAATTTTTGATAATGAGCTAATATATAGAATATTCCCATTTGCGTCCATTGATTTAAGGGTTGGATTTACCTCACCGTTATAGGAGGTTAAACTATACGGATCATCCTCGATAATCGGGATACCGAGCTCTACTGATATGTCCAATATTCTTTTACGCTGGCTTAAATGAAGCACGGTCCCAGTAGGATTTTGATAATCGGGATTTAGAAAAACCATCCTTATCCGATGCTTTTTATGTAATGATAAGAGATCATCGGGATTTATCCCGTCTTTATCTACTGGTAAACGAAAGGTTCTTAAGCCTGCTGATTGAAATAACGGCAATGAATAACAATAGGAAGGATCTTCAATTGCAACAGCATCACCTGGTTTAAGCAAACATTCGACAATGAGATGAAGGGCTTGCTGTGCGCCAGACGTAATAAGAATCGAGGCGGGATTTGTCTTGATATTTTTGAACTGCTTAACATGTGATGAAATTGTCGCCCGCAGCATTTCGTTCCCTTGCGGATGGTCATAGCCAAGGTTTTCGGTAAAAGGATTTGCCGAAAGAATGTTGCTAAGCTGGACATTTGGCATTAAACGCGGTGACAGCTCACCACTTGCTAAATTTACTAAATCACGATTTTGAACCTCTGAACGGATTTGTTGTACCAATGGTGAGTTAGGGAGAAATGAGCCATCCTCCACATATCGTCCCCAATTAGGAATTCGCTTATGAAAGGTCCCCCATATATCTGTACTAACCCGCGTTCCACTTCCCTTTTTCCGCTCGACTATCCCAAGTGCCACGAGCTCATCATAGGCTGAAACGATTGTGCTGCGGTTTACACCAAGATCTCTAGCTAAATTGCGTTCTGATGGCAATCGGCTATCAGCTGGAAAAACCCCCGATGAAATGCCTTGTTCAATATAATCAGCTATTTGTTTATAAATCGGTTTTTCGTCATTTCGATCAGGCTTCCAATCCATATGTGAACATCCTTATATTACAATTTGTTTTTGATAAAGTTATTACAAAGCATACTTTAAAATAGTTTTACTTATCTCATTACGATATATACTCCAACAGCAATGACTGAGATGACGATGACAACAGCATAAATTGACGTTAATCTCGTTACATTTCCCTTTGTTTTTTTATTATAGTTAACATCTCTATCATTTGCGACAAAAATGGTCCCAACTAAAGCCAATAGTGCAAGTAAAATAATGATCATAATGGCGAAGGTCATGACAAATTCTCTCCTTTTTGAGTGTTAAAACGCGAATTATCTACCTTCATATTAATTTATATTTATAACGAGCTAACCATCCAATTCCTTACTATTTACCCCATCCACTTTAATAGTGAATGTTCGAAGTGACAAAAATGAGATACTTTTTTTATTTTGAGCTATCAATCTAGCAGCAACCATGAGTTCATTTTTTAAAAAGTGGATGAGGAAAACAATCGTAAAGTGGATGGTTATTTTTCAGCAAAAACAATTATGATAGATGAGATGTTTCATTATACAAGTTCTGTTTAATGAATCGAACTAAACATTAACGGAGATGATCAACGATGACATGGACTTTTGTGCTTGTCTTAATAGTTGCTGGTTTACTAAAAGTAATTATGACATGTCTTCCAACTTCTGTAGTAGAATCGATGATTCATAGATTTGAAGTGCATCCAACACTAAATGAAGCTGCCGTCACCGTAACATTTGGCGGAAAAAGCTTAGAAGGTGAACAGAAAAAACAGCTTATAGAACATTTTAATCAGGCGCTATTTTTAGAAAAATATTATTACCCACCTTCAGAAACTAGTAAGGCTCCATTCGTTATTCAGACGACAACTGCCAAAAACAACATAACCTTCTTTCTTTATAGCTACGATGACCATGTCGATGTGATTAAAAAATATAGAAAGAAGGAAGTCTCGTATAGCATAAAATCTAGTTTTCTTCAGGATTACCTCAACTAGATTAAGCGAAGATAGAAAAAAAGCCTCGGACGCTTATGCCGAGGCTATTTAAATCTTATAATTAATTCAATTCAGAAGAAAGCATCCACTGCTGTCGCTCTCGTCCTTTCTCCACATCATTTAGTGTCAATCTTCCTTCGCTTGATATTTCTAATGTCTTACCGTTATGAACAGAACTGATGGTCACTGTTCCATTATCGTTTTTCCTAATGATCCATCGTTGATTAGCATATCCAAGATAATTGTATAGCTGAATTTTATTTAGACCTGTATCAAGGTCCAGCGTTTTACCGCCTTCTGTACGTATTGAATAAGAACCATGCTCATCACCTGTTGGAATGAGCGTCCAATTTGTAGCTTTGTTTGCATCAGCTATCGTCACTGGCTCGCCGTTTTCGGAATGAGCCGCGTAAATCGCTTCACCTGTTGCTTTATTTGTAAAGCTAGTTATTGTTAATTTCGCTTCTGATACGTTGCTTATCTTGACATTCTGGTAGGATGCTTGACCTCCAAAGACATTCACACCAAAATGTCCCTCGGCAAAGGTTCCATCGTGTAAATCGATGATTTTTTCTCCATCGACATATGCCTGGATGTGTGGTCCTTTGGCAATAATTTTTACTTTATACGTCTTTCCAGGCTGGATAAATGCTGGTACTTTTCCGATGACCATCCGTTCCTCAAAGCTTCCATCTATTTTATAAAAAAGTCGAAATGCCTTCATATTTGGATCAAGATTGAAGTAATAGCCGCTCCGTCCATCCTCACTAGACCTGAATAATATCGAACCTGCTCCTCCATCCTTTCCTAGCATCATTTCAGCTTCATATGTAAAATCCCCTGCTGTTTCCTGCGCTACATAGTTTGCATCACTACTGTAGGTGCCTCTTATTCCGTTTTCAGTCACGATCCATTTCGCTGCAGCAAGATCTGCCTTCCATCCAGTCAAATTCGTGTTAAATTTCCCATCATACACTTTGACTGCTATCGTTTTCGCAGCTTTCCCATTTGGTGTAGATACTGTTATATTTGCTTCCCCTTTGCTACCTGCTTTAAGGATCGCTTTGGAATTCGTGGACGATTCAATTTTGACGACATTCGAATTGCTAGATTTCCAAATCAAAGGCTCGGTTCCCTTTCCTTTTCCATGCGCAACAGAAGCATGCAAAGTGAGTGTATCACCGATTCCCATCTCTCTTTGACTAGTATCTAAGATCACCTCAGGCTCTTTATCCTCATTTTGCTTCCAACTATTTGAGAGGGAATGGACCTTTAATGATACGATTTTCACTTCCCCTCCTTTCGTGTAAAAGCTCATACCTCGACTTGAAGGATCAGGAAAGATAACATCAGAAAAAACAACCTTTCCATCATTAGCGAATACTTCAATGGATGAATCATCGACAAAGATATTCAATGTAATCCGTTGATTTTCCGGTTTTAAAGCTGCTTCATGTAAGGTGGAAAATAAATTCGAAAAATCCGTTTCTCCTGATTCAGTACGATCGACAAATAGTTGATTTTCCGCCGTTTTATATCCAACGACTGTTTTTTGCTCATCCCCTTCACGAACATGAAAACCAAATTCTGTTGCTGTACTTGTAGACGGAATTTCAAGCTCTGCTTCAATTTCAAACGCTCCTTGTGAGAGCCCCTTTAACAGATTTGCCGAATTTTCTGGCTTGATGATTTTGTTTTCTGCTTGAAAAATCGTATTTCGTAGCTGCTGCAGTTCTGCTATCGGCTTTTGGGCAAGTCTTATTCCTTCCTCTTTCTTTACTAATCGCACTTCCCTTGGAATGGTTAGCTCTCCTTTCCAGCCTGTCGTTGGAAACGCAAATGGGTAATCCCAGTTCGTCATCCACGCCATCATGACACGTCTGTTATCAGGCATATTAGAAAAGGACATCGAGGCATAAAATTCCTTTCCGTAATCTGTTTTCAGTACGTTCCCTGCAGGATTGTCACTTATGAATGTACCCTCTTCCGTTAATTGCCCTACAAAATACTCAGCATCTGATCCCTTTGTTTTCGGATTTGCCCCTGTGCTTATCATCAATACCCATTTTTTCTCTCCTGTGCCATCTACCTCAAGCTGAAAAAGATCAGGGCATTCCCAGACACCACCACGAACATAACCACCATACCCAAAATTATCTGTATGCTTCCAATCGATTAAATTTGTGGAGGTAAAGAAACGAATATGATCTCCTCCAGAAACAACCATCACCCAGCGATTGTTCGCCTCATCCCGAACGACCTTTGGATCACGGAAATCCCAGCTCCCTAAATCCTCGTCATTCTTACCAGGATTCTCAATGACAATTGGATGCTCAGCAGAATACTTCCAAGTACGTCCTTGATCCGTACTGTAGGCAAGACCTATACGCTGATTCCCGTTTCGTTTATCTGGATGAAAGGAGGTATAGTATGCAATAAGCCCTTTACCACCTGAATTTGTAAATAAGCCTGAGGCATTATCTAAATCCGCTACAGCAGATCCTGACCAAACATGGCCATGTTCATTCCACGGCAACGCAATAGGTAACCGCCTCCAATTCACTAAATCTTTACTTACTGCATGTGCCCACGTCCCTCCATCCTGATGGAACAAATGATACTCCCCTTCAAAGTAAACGAGCCCATTCGGATCACTAACAGAGCCGCGAGCTGGAGTATAATGATAATCAGGTCGATATTTTTCATTGTAATACTCCGTTAATCGGATAAGATAAACATCCTGAAAATAAGCAGAACCCTCTGCTACTGTCATCCCAACAAATCCCGTAAGCTCGCTCTTATCAGTCACTTTCACGGCAGCCTCAGAAAAGCCATCAACATAAAGTTCTATTTGCTCACCGTTTGCCATAATTTCAAGATGATGCTTCGTCCCTTCCTCCGTTTTATACGTCTTGTCAGATGTTTTCAAAACGGTTCCATCAGCCTTTTGCAATTGGGCTTTAACGGTATTTCCTTCTTTTATAAGCGTTGCCAAGTAACCTGTCGTCCCTTGTTCATTCGTTCGAAAGGCAAGCGCTGCTTCTGATTGATTTTCGTCAAACGTGATGTTTCCTTCGAGAACAAAGTCACGTTCGTTATTGCGATAAATTTGCTTTGCTCCTCCATCCCCAGCAGAAATTCCCTTCAGCCCTTTAAGCGCTGGCTCCCAGCTGCCTTCTTTATATTGAGATGTAGAAAGGTTTGTGGAAAATTCGCTTACCTTTACGTGCTGAAATAAAGCGGAACCATCTGATACGTGAAGACCAAGAAGCCCCTTCTCATAAGTAGAATCTGTCACACTCATAATCGGCGAATATTGATTCTCCCAATAAACGAAAATAGTATTTTCTACGACCTTCACCTTTAAATGATAGATCTCTCCCTCATGAACAGTAACATTGTGTTCATCATTTAATCTCGTTTCATCACGAGAATCACGGAGACGAATTTTCCCTTCATTCGGTTCAATTTGCAGCATGTATGCGTCTTTGCCATCCTCACTCGAACGGAATACTAGGCTTAAAGCCGCATTCTTGTCGAGTATTTTTACATCTGCTTCATAAATAAAATCCTCAGATATAACGTTTGCGATCGCCATCACATTCTCGTTAGGCTCAGAAGCTAGCAATATTCCCTGTTCTGTATCTTCTAATTTCCCCTTCCCTATAACGTTCCACTCTGTCAGATTAGTAGCTGCGTTATTTATAGCCAATCCCTCCTCCGTTTCCTGTGAATCTGCTGCAACTCCTTTTAGTGGGTGAACAGTGATAGTCATCAATGCTGAAGTCATAAGTAGAATCGTCAATATTACAGAAATCCAACTAGTTGATTTCATGCTATGCCCTCTCTTCTACATTTGAATTAAAATCCTCATTTCCTTTCTCCATCACTTCAGGAAAACAAAACCGAGCATCTCTTTCTATTTTGAATGAGCGATAAATTCCTCTATTTGTGATAACGTCGGCATAGCTGGAATACCGCCTTTATGTTTCGCTACATAAGCTCCCATTGCGTTTCCAAATCGTAAAATTTGCTCTAGCCTCGCCTTTGGTAAATCTTCATTTAATAATTCATTTTTTAATAGCTCATATAAAACCCCTGCAAAAAATGCATCACCACATCCCGTTGTATCAACTGCCTTCACAGTAATTCCCGGAACAAATACTAATCCGTTTTCGTTATACGCATAACTGCCTTTATCACCTAAAGTGACAAAAAGCAGGGAAAGATGATGCTTTTCAAATAGTTGCTTTGCACCAAAAGAAATATCGTCCGTATTTGTTAAAAAAGCTAGTTCCTCCTCAGAAACCTTC
This sequence comes from Metabacillus niabensis, assembly GCF_902829255.1. Lineage (GTDB taxonomy): Bacteria > Bacillota > Bacilli > Bacillales > Bacillaceae > Metabacillus > Metabacillus niabensis. The sequence continues at coordinate 29,686 of NZ_CADEPK010000301.1, forward strand.
ACAATATCAGCATATTGCATAACGATTTCGATTTGCCTTTTGGCATTATCTAAATTGTCCCATAATAACGGACGAAGGTTTGGGTCAAAGGAAATCACTTTATTCCTCTCTTTTGCATGGTTTAAGGCTGTTAACGTTGCCCCCCTTACCGGTTCATCTGTCATCGAGATCGATCCAACATGAAAAATACGAGAATGAGAGATTAGCTCTAAATGTAAATCCTCCTTTGCAAGCATCATATCTGCCCCAGGCTGACGATAAAAATCAAATGAGCGTTCACCCTGCTCATCAATATGCACAAACGCCAGTGTTGTCTTTACGTTCGAATAAACAATTCCATTTGTCTGAACACCTTTTGAACGTAAAGCAGCTACTAACAATTGTCCAAAATGATCCCTACCAACACAGCCAATGAATTCCGTTTCCAGCCCTAAACAAGCTAAAGAAACGAGCACATTGCTAGGAGCGCCACCTGGATTTGCTTCAAATCTAGGATTGTCCTGTTCACCTCTACCACTTGGAGTAAAATCGATTAAAAGCTCTCCCAATGCTGTTACATCTTTCATTTCAATCCACCTACTTTATGATCATTTATATACATTCCGTTAAAATCAGCCAGAGGGATATTGCTCTTTCCTCTGGCTGCATCGAACAATCTTTAATTTTTTGCGGGAATCGACAGCTTTCCGTGTACGACCTTTATTTCCCCTTCTGATGTGAACAGAGATACACCTTCACATGCTTTATCTGGATAAACTAAGCTCGTTACTACATGTTCCCCACCGTTAAGAAATAATTCTAATGATGACGAATCAACAATTAACCGAAGCTGAAGCTGCTCTGTTCCGTTAAGCTTCACCATTTGTGGCTTAGGGAAGTTATCGGAAAAATCTACATTCCCTGAATGCTTTCTCTCTAGCAATAATTTATTGTCTTTAGCATCAACTGTTATCGTTGTATATTGTGTGTTCGTATGATGAATGGTTAAGCCATACTGAGTTGCATCGATATTTTCTAGTACTAATTCAACCTCAGCATAATCCGCATGAATATTAAAATGATGCTTATCCTTTGAATTTACGATGACATGATTAAGCTCTTCTTTTTTCGTGAAAAATGGCTCTAGCTCTCTAACAGCCTTTTGAACAATTTGGATCTCGCCGTCAATCTCGATGAGCGAAAGTTCTCTCGGCAATGTCATCTGGCTTCTCCACCCTTTAGTAGGAACGTGGTTTGCATAGCGCCAATTGCTCATCCAGCCAAGGTAAATTCTTCGCCCATCCTCTTTCGGTATATCAGAAAAACTAACGCCAGCATAGTTGTCTTTTCCAAAGTCTAACCATTTAATATCATCATGCTCCTCGACAAATGTATGACCATCAAAGGAGCCGATAAAGTATTGTGTACGTGAGCCAGAATCAAATTCCGGATTGTCTCCAATACTGACAAGCAGCACCCATTTCTTCTCACTGGAATGCTCGACAGGTAGTTCAAATAAATCTGGACATTCCCATACCCCATCATGTGAGCCGATCTTTTCGCCGAACTCACTTTCAAATGTCCAATCCTTTAGATTAGGAGAAGAATAGATTGATATCGTTTGCCCTGTAGCTAAAACCATGATCCATTTATGACTTGCCTCATGCCAAAATACCTTCGGATCTCTAAAATCAATTTTCGTAGGATGTGTTAGCACAGGATTATTTTCATATTTCAGCCAAGTTCTCCCTTTGTCATAGCTATATGCTAAGCTTTGCATCTGTTTTGTTTGGGGATGATTCTCCCCCTCTAAATGATGCGTAAAAATCGCGACAAGTCCTGGCTCCTCTTGGAAAAATCCTGATGTATTGTGCCAGTCAACGACGACACTGCCGGAAAAAATCGTCCCATGCTCATCTGGAGATAACGCGATATCCAATTGCTCCCATTCGATCATATTTTTACTGACAGCATGGCCCCAGTGCATCGGCCCCCAAACGCTATCATTTGGATTATGCTGAAAAAATAAATGATATTCACCTTTAAAAAATACTAAGCCATTCGGATCGTTCATCCAATTTTGTTGTGGTGAAAAATGCAATGCTGGTCTGTATTTATCTAGTTTTGTAATCTTCAATTTGTGTCCTCCTATTATTTAACCGTTCTGTCATATCCATCTTGTTTAATTTGCAGCCATTTACTTAAGCCAAGTCTTTCAAGCTCTTTTACATATTCATCCCACTCGGCATCAATATTTCCATTCGTGATCCATTCCGCACGCTTTCTATTCACATAATCAAATAAATCTGTCTCAATTTTTGCTTTTTCATCTGATTCCTCTAATGAGAAAAATACAGGTGGATAAAAGTTTTTAGATTTGATATGAGGAACGACATGCTTTTCTAACAAATCTAGCCTCCAAGCAGCATCATCAGGCTTTGTTGTATATTTACCGTAATATTCATCAAGAACGGCTAGCGGACCCGCTACATTTGTTTTCTCTCTCAATTCAACAGGTGCTGTTCCTTCTAACGGAAGATGCTTTAACATACCTGCATCCTCATCTAGCTCAAAAATATTCGCTTGCTCTGAATCACCATATGTTCCCCAGTTGTTTTGCACAGATTGAAGTGGCTCGTAAAGCTTGTCAATCCATTTCGCTGTTAACTCTAGGTTCTTATTCGCACTAGTAATCACCATTCTGCCACGGTCAAGACCAAAGCCATTTGTTTGTGCGACATTCACTTCTCCAGAAGGACCTGCTAACGGTGGCATTAAATCATATTTATCATTCATTCCAGAAATATTCCCTTTATCCCAAGTGAAATAAAGACCATATTTCTCCTCTTTACCTTTTGCAACGTATTTATTCCAATCCTGTTCAAACGCTTCGACATCAATTAATCCTTGTTCATGGAGCTCATTAAAATATTTCAATGCCTCTTTATACCCTTCTTGTGCAGCTGTAAAAATTACCTCTCCGTTATCTGATACAACTGTATGATCATAGTTATCACCTAACCCAAATGCCGCAAATAAAAACGCTGGATCCTCTCCACCATGATTAATCATGAAGGAAACAGGAATTTCATCTGCCTCACCGTTTCCATTCGGATCCTGTGTTTTAAAAGCAAGTAATACTTCCTTTAATTCATCCGTCGTTTTCGGCATTTCTAACCCTAAATTATTGAGCCATTCAACATTAATCCAAGGAAGTCCATCAACGACCTGGATCCGACTTTTCCCACTCCCAAGCTCCTCAATCCATGGGAAGCTATAAATATGTCCGTCTGGTGCTGTAATCATCGATTTATATTCAGGTGCTTGTTCTAAAACCTTTTTCAAATTCGGCATATGCTTATCGATTAAATCCTCTACGGGAATAATCGTTCCATCCTTCGCATATTTTAATAAGTCGTAATCACTAAATGCTGCATCCATAATCGCATCTGGTAATTCTCCACTTGCTAAAGCTAAGTTTCGCTTTTCAACAAATTGATCCTTCGTATAGTTTTTCCATTCAATATGGACCCCTGTTTCCTCTTCTAATCTCTTAAAAATTAATTTTTCATTCGGATCTGTTGGAGCAAGCGGTGAGCTTTGTGTCATAAAGCGAAGGGTCGCCTTTTCCTTTAACGGAAACGAAACATCTGTTAGCTCCAAATCCTCAGTTGATGCACTCTTACTACTTTTTCCTCCACTGCACCCAACAAGCAAGACGCCAATTACTAGAAAAAACGAGATAAGTTTGAAGAACCTTTTCATAAAACAATCCCCCTATTTAGTTTTTATTTTAAAGACCCTACCATGACACCTTTTTCAAAGTATTTCTGGAAGAAAGGGTACATAATAAGCAGTGGTAAGCTTGAAACAACAATTGAGGCAAATTTAATCTGCTCTGCTATTTTACTTAGCTCTGCCATTGCTAGCTGATCACTAATCATCCCTGGCTGGACTTCATTTTGAATAAGGATTGAGCGCAGCACTAATTGCAATGGATGCAGCTCTTGATCCTCTAAATAAATCATTGCATCGAAATAGGAATTCCATTGTCCAACAAAGGCATATAACGCTAAAACGAAAATAATCGGTTTGGATAATGGCAAAACGATTTTTAAAAAGATCTTCAGCTCCGAAGCGCCATCAATTTTCGCTGCTTCAAAAAGCTCCTTCGGCAAGCCTTTAAAAAATGTTCTAGCCAAAATGATATTCCATACACTAATTGCCCCTGGTAAAATAATCGACCATATCGTATTCAGCATGCCTAAGTCTTTTACGACTAAATAAGTAGGAATTAATCCACCATTAAAAAACATTGTGATAAGGAAAAACACCATGATGACATTTCTTCCTTTAAAGCCATTCAGTGATAATGGGTATGCCGCAAAAATCGTAACGATAATCGTGACGAGCGTAAACCCAACTGAATAGATAATCGAATTAATAAATCCTTTCACCATCAAGTCATCCTGAAAGATTCTTGTATATCCCTCGATACTCCAATCTTTTGGATTGAATGAAATTCCTTTACTTAGCAATACATTCGGATCCAAAAACGAGGCTAATAGAATGTAAAGCAAAGGCACTAACACGATTAATACGAGGAAAATTAACACAATTTTGTTCGTAAAAAGCAGCCATTTATCTGAGTTGCTATGCTTTTTCATGAGATGTTCACCCCCATCAATATAATCCTTCACCTTCATTTAATTTCTTCACAACAAAATTAACAAAAACGAGTAATATGACATTAATCACAGAGTTAAACAAGCCGACCGCTGTTGAGTATGCATAATCACCAGCCTGCAAGCCGACCTTGTATACATACGTTGGGATAATTTCTGAGGTTGGTATATTCATAGATGTTTGCATTAGGTAAGCCTTTTCAAAGCCAATCGCCATAATTCCACCTGCCCCTAAAATAAAGAGCACTGCCATAATAGGTTTTAATGTTGGTAAATCAATATGTCTAATCCTTTGCCAAAGTGATGCCCCATCAATTGTCGCAGCATCATGCAGCTGTGGATCAACATTTGCTAGTGCCGCTACATAAATAATCGACGACCATCCAGCAGCTTGCCAGATTCCTGAAAGAATATAAATAGAGCGAAAATAATCTGGATCTGTCATAAATGGCACTGGCCCACTTAAAAATGATGACAATAATGAATTAACTGGTCCGGTCGGTGAAAAAAAGATAAACAACATACCTGTAATAACAACAACTGAAATGAAGTTAGGCGCATACAAGATTAGTTGAATATTTTTCTTTATTGCCGCTCTCCTTACTTGATTAAGACTAAGAGCTAAAATAATCGGAACCGGAAATCCTAGTATTAGTCCATAAACACTTAATTTAAGGGTGTTCATAAAAATATCAGCGAAATTTGGAGAGGTTAAAAAATCCTTAAAATGTTCAAACCCTACCCACTCACTTCCTAAAATCCCTTTCATAGGACTAAAATCTTTAAACGCAATAACCGCTCCATACATCGGTACATATTTAAAAATAATGGTTAGGATAATAGCTGGAGCTAAAAACAGATACAGTGCATAGTTTCGTCTAAAGTATTGAAAAAAACTTTGCTTTTTTGTCCTCGCATGTAATTCAAGCTCTAGAGAATTGGCCATTTCTTGATTCGCTTTCTCTTTAGATACTAGTAATCCCATAACTTCATATTCCCCCCTTAATTTCAAAAATTTCTTTACTTCTCTCTCTTTATGTCAAGCGGTTGACATTTTGTGTTAACCGCTTTCACATTTTTTATATTAAACGGTTACATTTTATATGTCAAGCGGTTGACCGAAATGTTTTTAGAGTATGTTTCTCTATCAGGCAAATAAATAGGTCTTTTGATTTTTCATGTCCACACTTAAGAGGGCATTTTCTGTTGGCTAAATAGCAAAGGACAAATTTAACGAGGAAAAGCCAATGTTTTAGCAATCATAAAATCAGGAGGTACTATGTAAATATCAGCTATAAAAAGGTACAAAGTATCGATTCGCTTCTGTCATTTTCATGTCACTCATTTTATAAAGGTAAGACTTCTGCAAAAGACTCTTAAACAATAACTAAAATAAATGTGACCTAATTTTTCTTTCAATATACTGTTTTATTCAATTTCTTTTTCCCAGGTTTCAAGTGTTATAGTTTTTCTAAAAAAATAAATAAAAGGGGCCGTCACAAAAGGTTTATCCAAAGAAAAATCCGAACTATCATTTGAAATTCTAATTTGAATTTCGTGTTAGTTCGGATTTTTCTCATTTAATGGTTTTCGTAAGGCTCAATGTTCGAACTTCATTCGGAAGATTTACATTACTTCATGCCTAGTCTCTTTCAGCTTAATCATCACTGCTTAAAATGCCAAGAATACGAAGTAAGTTGATAAACAAATTAATAAAATCTAAGTATAAAGATAGAGCCAATAAAGGTACATCCTCTTCTGTTATGGACATTCTTTTCATTTGGTTGAAATCATACACAATATAGAGAGAAAAGACAATTGCTCCAATAACAGAATAAGCTACCATACCTGACGAATTTAATGGAACAAAGATACTGTAAATCCCTACAAAGATTATCGCTAATAACGCAACTAACAGGAATGTTGATAGGAAAGATAAATCTTTCTTTGTTTTCGCTCCTATTGTTGCCATAACAGCAAATATACCAAATGTTGCTCCAAAAGCCATTAATACAACTTGAGCTCCAGCCATTGAAGCATAATGACTAACAATTGGAAATGTTGTGATACCAGATATCACTGAAAATAAATAAATGAATGTGTATCCAACGCTTTTTCTACGTCTTAGCCAAAATGCCGCGATAATCATAATTAATTCAGCGATTGCCAAAGGAATCATAAGAGCTGTTGGCACGAACTGGCCAAAGTATAATCCTACTGTTGCGAATAATAACGAGATCACAAATGTAATCAAGACCTTCTGAAACATCGATCTGTTTTCTGTAGTTAATGCTCCTAACATAAACATCCCTCTCCTCTATTTCATAACATACATTAGTTTTTGAACTTAATAATTTGATATTATCCAGTTTATTTTTACTAAAAGATCCCTTTTGTTAGTAAAACGTAGGCACTTTTTCTTCCTTATGAAGGAATTTTTGGCATTTACTACACAATCACTATTATTTAAAATACCATTAACTATGGTCATAGGTATAGCATTTTTTTGTTTTGACATTAAATTTCCATATTCATATATTGTGAATTTTACTTTTCTCACTAGTAATTTTCACTCTATTCATATATTTTGCTACAAAAAGTTATTTCACCAGATTAAAATTATCCGTATTTTTACGTTAAAACAATTTAGATGAGGGCGCTATATAATGATATTGTTTTCTGGCCAACAATCCAGCACAAAAACCTCCCCTAAGAAACTTTAATGTAAAATCACTTTTTAAAGGAGGCGATTTTAACAAATCTCTCTTCATATCGTTGTTTCTATATCAACATTAGCTGTTTAGTTTATTTCAGGTTGAAATAGGATTAATTTCAACCATATTTAAGCTTGATCGTGTTTCATTTCTTGCATAACTTCATTGGAACTTTTTCTACGATCAAAATATCGAGAAATTTGCGTTTTATATTCTAGGTTCTTTTTATAGTCCTTTGAAAAAACACCAGCATAGAGAACATCTAAAAGAAAGCAGATGGAATTGTTCGTAGTGAAACTGCCTATTTTAGAATACAATCTTTCCCTTGTGGTAATTCGTAAAATGCAATCCGCGAATTTTGACAGAGTATTCTCCCCAATACTCGTTAAAGCAATAATTGGTACCTTCTTTTTCTTCAAAAATGGCAACAGCCCTACAGTATCTTTACTTTCCCCACTATATGAGATCACAATAGCACAAGTATCACTATTAGAATTTACCGCTTCGAATAAAGGATCAACTGTGCATAGACTAACATGCTTTCCGATTCGATTCATTTTTGATTTAAAATCATGACAAATCAACAAATTATGATTCACAGAAAATATTTTTATATGTGATGCTTTATCAAGCATATTTGTTGCCCTTTGCAATTCATCGTAATTTAAGAGAGACAACGTGTCGCTAATTGTCTTCTGATTCAATAAAGCCATTTTATTTGCAACTGTCATAATATTATCTCGCTCATCAAAAGGATAATTTGCATCAATAGAGGAAAAATGACTATTTAAATATTCAATTTCATCAAGAAAACTGTTTTTCAACTCTACCCAACCACTATATCCTAGCTTTTTTGCAATTCTAATTAACGTGGATGGATGAGTGTAGGTTTCTTTAGAAATTTGTTTCGTTGTTTTCTCTTTAATATTCTCTCTTTCTTTAAACAAATAGTCGATAATATCCCTTTCTGATGAAGAAAAAATATCTTCCTTCATCTTCTCTGTCAGCAACATATCTATCACCTCTACTTTTATTTCCGCTTGCTAATGACATTTACAAAAATCGGTCGTTTTTGTAAATAAATTTGTAAATGAAGAATGATTCGCCTCTAATTATATTGATTATGCCTCATCATATTTTATACTAAAATTAAGAAGAGGGAAGGATAAGGCTACTCATAATGACTTCCCACTTCATTAAACAAATTTACATTTTTAATAGTAATTTGTAAATACAATATTTTACTTTTCACTAGATTTAAAAATAAGCTACGAGATAAAGGAGGAGCTTGAACATGTCAAAAGGCGTAAAAATTGTAACGATTGGTGGAGGCAGCAGTTATACTCCTGAATTAATGGAAGGCTTTATTAAAAGATTCGATGAGTTACCAATTAGAGAAATTTGGCTTGTTGATATTGAAGCGGGGAAGGAAAAGCTTAAAATTGTTGGTGAGATGGCACAGAGAATGTGGGACGCTTCTCCCTATGATGTAAAGGTGCATTTGACATTAGACCGTCGTGAAGCGTTGAAAGATGCTGACTTTGTTACTACTCAATTTAGAGTTGGCTTATTAGATGCTAGAATTAAAGATGAACGAATTCCTTTATCTTACGGGATGGTAGGTCAAGAAACGAATGGTGCCGGTGGTATTTTCAAAGCCTTCAGAACCATTCCTGTCATTTTAAGCATTGTGGAAGATATGAAGGAATTATGCCCAAATGCATGGTTAGTTAACTTTGCAAATCCTAGTGGTATGGTAACAGACGCAATCATCCGCTATGGCAAATGGGAAAAGGTAATTGGCTTATGCAATGTTCCTGTTATGGCGATGATGCAAGAACCGAAATTAATTGGAAAAACAACTGATGAACTCGTGTATTCCTTCGCTGGAATAAATCATTTTCATTGGCATAGAGTGCAAGATTTAGCTGGGAATGATGTGACCTCCCAAATTATCGAAAAGCTTTATGAGAAGGATAACGGGCTTCCAGCAAATATCTTCGATGTTCCGTTTTTTAAAGAGCAATTGAAGCAAATGAACCTGATTCCGTGTGGCTATCATCGTTATTATTATCGCTATGAAGAGATGTTAAGCCATATGCTTGAAGAGTACAATGATCCGAATATTGGAACAAGAGGGCAACAAGTTAAACAAACAGAAGCAGAACTATTTGAATTATATAAAGACCCTAACTTAGATCATAAACCTGAACAGTTAGAAAAACGTGGTGGTGCATACTATTCAGATGCCGCATGTGAAACCATTGCATCGATTTATGCGAACAAAAATACACAGGTTGTCGTTTCTACGAAGAATAACGGCGCGGTTCCTGACCTTGCTCCCGATGATGTTGTAGAGGTATCCGCTTATATCGGGTCTGCAGGTGCAAGACCAGTTGCTTTTGGTTCACTTCCACCAGCTGAAAAAGGCTGGCTACAAGTAATGAAGAATATGGAGCTATGTGTAGAAGAAGCAGCTGTAACCGGTGATTACGGCTTAGCGCTACAAGCATTCACAATAAATCCACTCATCCCTAGTGGTGAAACGGCAAAACGTGTCCTAGATGAATTATTGATTGCACATAAAAACTACCTGCCACAATTCTCAGAAAAAATTGCAGAATTAGAGGCTGCAGGAATTACTATAAAAGACGAAATCGCTAGAAATCTAGCTAAAGAAGAAGTAGTTACTGTCTCATAAAACATCAAGTCGAGGTTGGGACAAAGGATTTTCAACATAAGAAAAATCCGAACTATAATTTGGAATTCAGCTTTAAACTTCGTGTCTTTTTGTAAGTGGTAATACTTGTATATATTGTTACTTTTTACCAGTAGTCGTTCTGGTTGATTTCCGCTACAGTACTCGCTTTCCGCGGGGTGGGTGGTGAGCCTCCTCGGTGTAAACCTGCGGGGTCTCACCTCTCCCACGCATCCCGCAGGAGTCTCGCACTTACGCT
>NZ_CADEPK010000302.1 GCF_902829255.1 Metabacillus niabensis
TTTTTAATAGTATGTAAGGTTTAAAAAAGGTAAAGGTTGTAATAATACCTTCCCCCTCTGAACTAAATCGCCTTATTAAAATGTACTTTTCCGATGTTTGATTCTTTACATATCCAATGTTTTTTGTTTTAATTAGTTAGTGTAACTAACTATATAGGAGGGTAATCTTGAATATTTTTTCTTTAATCAACCGATTAAATCGTCGCTATTTATCAGGTTTAACAGTTAAATTATCACCATTTGGCCTTACACCTGCAAACTGGTCTTTGTTAGATTATTTAGTTCAGAATGGACAAGTAACTAGCATTCAAATCGCAACCTATTGGGATATTGAGAAGCCAACTGTTTCTGCTAATGTTAAACAGCTAATTAAGCTTGGGCTTATTGAGACAATTCCTGGTAAGGATAAGCGTGAAAAACAGCTCATTCTAACGGAAAAAGGTCACCTTCTCATGAATGAGGTATCACCAATTATTTCGAAATTTCAAGATGACCTCCTTTCAAATTTTCAAAAGGAAGAAAAGGAATTTCTACAACGTGGCTTGTCCACTTTATACGAAGCAATGAAGGAGTAAGATGTATGACAACGAAAAAATTTGGACGAAGGATTTTATCATTATCGGTATTATCAACTTCCTATCAATTCTCATGTTTTATTTATTAATGGTTACAATTGCATCCTATGCGATGGATGAGTATCATGTTTCAACAAGTACTGCTGGGCTAGTTTCTAGCATTTTCATCGTTGGTTCACTTATTGGAAGACTTGGTGCAGGGCGTTTTATTGCACAGCTTGGTGCAACGAAAATACTATGGATAGGCTTATCTACTTTTTTAATTACCTCTTGTTTTTATTTTATTCAAATCGGTGTTGGCTTTTTATTAATTAATCGTTTATTACAAGGAATTGGTGTCGGGATCATTGGAACAGCAGCAGGTACGATTATTGCCCAAATTCTTCCTGCATCAAAAAAAGGTGAAGGAATTGGATATTTTAGTTTAAGTGTTATTTTAGCTACAGCTATTGGTCCGTTTATCGGAATTTACCTGATGAAGCTAAAGAATGGTTTTAATCTCATGTTTTCAATGAATATTATCCTATCTGCAATCATTCTTATCGGCTTCTTCTTTGTCAAATTAAAATTACCGGTTGTTGCAAAACAAACTTCAAAGGTAGAAGGAAAATCTATTCTCTCAAAGTTTATTGAGCCAAAGGCAGTTCCGATCTCGATCATCGCCCTAATTGTTGGCTTCACATATTCAGGTATTATGTCGTTCCTCTCATTTTATGCTGAGGAAATTGATTTAGTCGATGCAGCTAGCTATTTCTTCCTTGCCTATGCAATCATTATTATTATAAGCAGGCCTTATACTGGCAAAATTATGGATGCTAAAGGGGCGAATATTATTGTATATCCTTGTTTAGCCGTATTTACAGTTGGGATGCTGTTATTTAGTGAAGCAGCTTCTGGTTGGATGCTGCTTGTTTCAGCTGTTCTTATTGGATTTGGCTATGGGAATTTTAACTCTATTGCCCAAACAGTTGCGGTGAAAGTAACAGAGCCACATCGTTTCGGGCTCGCGACCTCAACATATTACATTTTATATGATTTAGGTCTCGGAGTTGGACCATTCATACTTGGATTTATTGCTCCAATTACAGGCTATAGAACCGTATTCCTATTAATGGTTCCGATTATTTTAATTTGTATACCGTTATACTACTTCCTATATGGAAGAAAAGAAAAAGCCCAGCTTTCATTGGCTGAGACAGAGTAAGCACATTAAAGAAGTTGTATTTCATATTAAAATGAAATACAGCTTTTTTATTAACTCAATGTGTATTATTCAATATTGAGTATGAGGCGATAAAATTTTCTATAAAGATTCCTTTTTCGTTCGGTCAAATTTGAAAAAACAATAACTATCACCCTTTGACAATAATTTTGGCCGTGAAAAGCGAACACCGTGCTTATGTGGCAGTAATACATCACCCCATATATCATCAAGTGTACAAAACATTGGCATTACTTCCAGTGCATCATTTGCTCGGAAAAAATCAAAATAAAAGCACTTTTTCACATGTAAATGATAGGCTTGCTCATCATCTCTTACAATATCGTGTGTAAAATTTACATTTCCATAATGCTTATCTTGTTTTTCCTTTGAAATTTTCACGATACGTTTAAAAGGATTTGGATCTATCAATAAATATAGCTTCATAAAAAATTGCTGCTTCTTTTTCGTTCTTTCAATAAGGATATAACGGAGAATTTCTTCCCAATTTTCAAATTGATATTTTTTTAATACCCTATATGTGGCAAGTATAAGAGAAGTATACATCAAGTTGAATTCAGTTGGTTTATCTGTAGCCAATCCCATATTCTCCTTCAAGACCATAATATATAGCTCTCTTATTTCATTTGCTTTTTCATAACCAAGCTTTTGTTTAACACCTTTGAAAAACCCTTTTTCTATCATACTTTTAATCATCCTATCTCCTCCTTTAAATTCAAAGTTATATATTCAACGTTGAGTATAAAATATCATGAAAGGAATTATTTGTAAAGATGTCATTTACTTAAATTTTATTTTGTTTTTTTGAACCATGGAAAAGAAAAACTAGGCATTTTTTAAGGAAAAACATTTCAATATAATGCAGGGTTTTCTCTTTTGTGTCTTTTTGTATTTCACATAGTTCTAAAACGAGAGATAAATTATAAGAATTCCTGGAATTCTTGCCATTTTAGGAAGGAAAATGATAAATAAAAAGCTGCAAAAGCAGCTTTCTAACGTTCAATTCTTTATAAAAGGGCGACAAGTTAGAGGACTTTTAAACATATTCTTAATTCAAATGAATATGTCTTCGAATACTTGCAGCAATTTCAGTAGGATTGTCAATTTGGATTATAATATAATTATATTT
>NZ_CADEPK010000303.1 GCF_902829255.1 Metabacillus niabensis
ATAATAATTTATATTATGAATTTTTAGATCGAATGACAATAAATGTGTCAGAATTCTATCGTAATTATAAAAGATGGCAAGTTTTAGAAGAGATGATTCTTCCAAAATTACTTAAAAAGAATAATGGACAACTTAAAGTATGGAGTGCTGCTTGTTCAACAGGTGAGGAGCCTTATACGATAGCGATGGTACTTTCTAACCTAGTTCCGCTAAGTAAGGTGAAAATTATTGCAACTGATATTGATGAAAATGTCATTGCTAGGGCTAAAATAGGTGTTTATCCAGAACGTTCATTAAATGAGGTTCCGTTAGAGATGAAAAAAAAATACTTCTCTCAAGAAGGAACGAATTACAAGGTTAGTGAAGAAATTATGAAGGCGGTTCAATTTAAAAAACAAAACCTATTGGCTGATCCGTTTGAATCTCAATTTGATTTAATCGTATGTCGCAATGTGCTTATTTATTTTACAGAAGAGGCAAAAGAACTTTTATATAAAAAATTTAGCGATGCTCTTAAGCAAGATGGTGTATTTTTTGTTGGAAGCACAGAACAAATCTTTAATTCTGAACGCTTTAACCTAGCATCAATTGAGACGTTTTTTTATCAAAAGAAATAAATAATCTATGATTTTTCTAACAGTTATGTTATATTGTTACTTAAAAGCGTTAGTGCGTTGAAGGGAGAGAGAGTATTGAGATATTTAACAGCAGGTGAATCTCATGGACCACAATTAACAGCAATTATTGAAGGTGTTCCTTCAGGATTAAATTTTACAGCTGAAGATATTAATAAAGACTTAGCGAGAAGACAAAAGGGGTATGGCCGTGGACGGAGAATGCAAATAGAAAAAGACCAGGTCAAAATTTTAGGTGGAGTAAGACATGGTAAATCTCTAGGTTCACCAATCTCTTTTGTTGTTGAAAATAATGATTGGAAGCATTGGACGAAAATTATGGGTGCGGATCCAATTTCAGCTGAAGAGGAAAAGGAAGTTAAACGTCAAATTACACGACCACGTCCTGGACATGCAGATTTAGTTGGTGCAATGAAATACGGTCATCGCGATATGAGAAATGTTTTAGAACGTTCCTCTGCACGTGAAACGACCGTTCGTGTAGCAGTTGGTTCATTGGCTAAACAAATTTTAGCAGAACTAGGAATTAAGGTAGTAGGGCATGTATTAGAAATAGGTGGAGTAAGGGCTGAAAACAACTCTTATCGGGATGTAGATGAATTATTAGCTATCACTGAAGAATCACCAGTAAGATGTTTCGATCGAGATGTCGAAAAGAAAATGATGGAAGCAATTGACACTGCTAAAGAAAATGGTGACTCGATCGGTGGTGTTGTCGAAGTTGTTGTCGAAGGTTTACCAGCTGGCATCGGAAGCTATGTACATTATGACCGAAAATTAGATAGTAAAATTGCAGGTGCAATTGTTAGCATAAACGCGTTTAAAGGTGTAGAATTTGGCATCGGGTTTGAAGCTGCGCGTAAATTTGGTAGTCAAGTACATGATGAAATTGAATGGTCTGAAGAAAAAGGTTATACACGTAAAACGAATCGTTTAGGTGGATTTGAGGGCGGAATGACAACTGGGATGCCGATTGTTGTTAGAGGCGTTATGAAACCAATTCCAACATTGTATAAACCGTTACAAAGTGTAGATATTGATACGAAGGAACCGTTTACAGCTAGCATTGAACGTTCTGATAGCTGTGCTGTGCCAGCAGCTAGCGTTGTTGCTGAAGCTGTAGTTGCTTGGGAAGTTGCAAATGCTATTGTCGAACAATTTGGAGTAGACCGTATGGATTTAATTAAGGAAAATGTTGAAAAAATGCGCAACTACACGAGGGGATTTTAATGCAATCAATTACAGTCAAAACATCCGTCGATTCGTATCCCGTCATTGTCGGACATAACGTAAAACAAGAAATTCCTAATGTTTTAAAGAAACTATCACCAAGTAAAGTACTAATTGTAACTGATACTTCCATAGATTCTTTATATGGGGGGGACATTTTTTCATTAGTAAGTAATGAGTGGGAAACGTCAAAGTACGTAATTCCAAGTGGTGAAGCCTCGAAATCATTTGAGATGTTTTATGAGCTGCATACTTTTGCATTAGAAAAAGAATTGGATCGAAAATCTGTGATTATTGCATTTGGTGGTGGTGTTGTTGGTGATTTAACAGGGTTTGTGGCTGCAACATTTATGAGAGGAATACCGTTTATCCAAGTTCCAACAACTTTATTAGCACATGATAGTGCAGTTGGTGGAAAGGTTGCAATTAATCATCCAGAAGGAAAAAATATGATCGGTGCCTTTTATCAACCTAAAGCTGTTATTTATGACACCCTATATTTACAAAGCTTACCAGAAAGTGAAATGAGATCTGGCTTTGCAGAAGTTATCAAGCACTCACTTATTAGAAGTGAATCACTTTATCATTATTTAATATCAGAAATTAAACTAATTGATGATATTACTGAACAGCATCTGCAACGAATGATTCTTGAAGGAATACAAATAAAGGCTGATGTCGTATCGAAGGATGAAAAGGAATTAGGTCTGCGCGCTATATTAAACTATGGTCATACACTTGGTCATGCTGTTGAGGCAGAAGCTGGGTATGGAAAGCTATCCCACGGTGATTCAGTAGCCATTGGTATGTTATTTGCAACTTGGCTAAGCAATAAAAAACTAAATGCTAATTTACCGTATGAGGAGTTAAAAGCTTGGTTTAAAGGTATTGGTTTTCCTATTAATATTCCTGAATCACATTCAACAGAACAACTTATAAATAAAATGAAAAAAGACAAAAAAACAAAATCAAAACAAATTACAATGATTTTATTAAAAAGTATCGGTATAACTACAGAAGAAAAGTTCTCTGATGATGAATTATATTCATTACTTACTGAATGGAGAATGAAAGAACGGAGTGGCATACTTGATTAGGGGTATTCGTGGAGCGATAACGGTTGAAGAAAATGATAGTCATTTAATTTTAGAGGCAACTAGTAAGCTTTTAAAAGATATGATAAAGAAAAATAATATAAATCCGGAAAGAGTTGCACAAGTTATTATGACGGTAACTGACGATTTAGATGCAACTTTTCCTGCAAAAGCACTAAGAGCTATTGAAGGATGGACATATGTACCAGTGATGTGTATGCGAGAAATACCAGTGCCAAATAGCTTAGAAAAATGTATTAGGGTAATGATGACAGTAGAAACGGATGTCAGTCAGGAAAAAATACAGCATGTATATTTAGAAGGTGCTATTTCCCTTAGGCCAGATTTAGCAAGTAAATAGCATAAGGTTTTTATGTAAGGAATTCAATCTTGACAGAAATTGGTTTATTATAATACGATGAAAAGGAAGATTGAATTAGTTTTTAGCAGAGTAGGTAAGCATAGGGTAGTAGAGAATGAGTTAGTTTAGCTGAGGTTTTATTTTATCGGCACAAGTCTACCCAAAAACATATGTTTTTGGGTTTTTTTATAAAATGAAACTGTCATATACATAAAATATGGCATTTCATAAAGATCGATGTGCGAACCAATCTTCATTAGTATAACCTCCTAAATACTCATTCTCCAATTTATTTGGAGGAGTGAGTCATTATGAAAAATACTTCATTTACCACTTTTTGTGAAGATAGTAAACATTATCAAACAATCCCCATTGTCAGGAGTGTGTACTCTGACAAATTTACACCAATCCAATTATTTCAGTTATTTCAAAAGGAAGCTGTTTATTTATTAGAGAGTAAGGATGCCGAATCAAGTTGGTCCCGTTATTCCTTTATAGGATTAAATCCATTTTTGTTTATTGAAGAAGATCGAGGAGAATATTCGATCATTAATAATCAAAGAAAAACTGTTGAAAAGTCGCATTCAATTACAACAATTTTTAAAAATTTACAAAATCTATTAGC
>NZ_CADEPK010000304.1 GCF_902829255.1 Metabacillus niabensis
AATTATTGTGTTATCATCTCGTAATCTATTATTGTTTTTTGTTGATGTAGCTTTGGATATATTTTTAGTACGTGTTTTTTTGGTTTCTTTCTTTGGTATAGTTATGAAAACAATTCTTTCTATTATTGGTACAGTGACTAAGATACCAAAAAGTATGTAAATATTAGTACTTTTCGAAACTATCCAAATTGATAAAGATGAAATCAAAAATAACCCACCAACAACTTTTGATAAGTTCTTTCTATTCTTTGTATTCATTTTCCCCTCCACAAAATTTTAATGAAATCATTTATCCAATACTTATATCGGTAGGAAATTCCTCTTATATAACAAATCGAAAGCATTATGTAGAAATTGATTATCATATTGATAAAATATGTAATATTTTGTATGATATTTCTATAGTGAAAAATAGTAAAAGAATCCACATGCTTTGGTCGGCAGGGGAGTTGCTTTTTCTATTGGTTAAAGTAATCACTAGGGTTATAAGTACAAAGGAGACAAGATTACAATCTTGTCTCCTTCTTTGTGTTTTAGGCATATTTAACTGCACTTGACGAAGATTCAACTTTAGCCTCGTATCGTTTTTCTCAAGAAATATAATTTTAGAACATTTAAATCTGCTTTTATAAGAAAGAGAATTTGTTGTTTTATGAATGATGATATATATCATTTGAACTATAGGTTTACAATTAATGTTATAATTATAGATAAGTGTACCAATAACAATAAAGGAGCGATTCATAAGTAATGTATAAAGAAAAGATTATATATTCTTCTTGGTTTACAGGTCTATTATTTGCTTTTTGGTTTTTGATAATTCCCCCAATCATTGCAATAGTCCTTATAATTAAAAGAAACAAAGACTTAAAGGATTTTCAAAATATCTTAGCCGAAAATAATATTGAAGAAATAATAAACAATAAAGACAATATTGCAACAATAAAAGAAGAGTTAAAGCTACTAACAAATAAAAAGCAACAGATTCAAGAAGAAGTTGAAAAATATAAGCCTGTGACTGATTTGTTAGAGGTAAAAGAAAAAATTTCTAATGAAATTAATGAGTTAAGTGATAAAAGTGAGGCACTATCTAGAAAAGTGAATGATATTCAAATGCTAATTGATATAGAAGAATCGAAACATAATGTTACTCTTGAAATAGAATCACTTAATAACAATAAGCAATTGATAGTTGAAGAAGTTAATAATTTACAAGAAGAAGTGATACTTTTAAAAGATGAGTTGCTAATGCAATCATTTGGCTTTACAAACCCAAAATATGGATTTGAGTCATCTGAGGTTTATCAAAATAAGCTTAATGATATTCGTCAAGAACAAAAACAATTGGTCAAAGAGAAAAGGGCTACAAATCATTCTCTTGATTGGACAATTGGTAATGACAAAAACAAAGGGCGAGAGTTTATTCTTGATACCATTAAATTGACTTTAAGGGCTTTTAATAATGAGTGTGATAACATCATTAATAAAGTAAAATATAATAATATCGAAGCATCTGAAAAACGTATAAGAAAAGTTTTTGATGATGTAAACAA
The DNA here is from genome assembly GCF_902829255.1 of Metabacillus niabensis. Lineage (GTDB taxonomy): Bacteria > Bacillota > Bacilli > Bacillales > Bacillaceae > Metabacillus > Metabacillus niabensis. The sequence continues at coordinate 1,554 of NZ_CADEPK010000304.1, forward strand.
ATTAACTGATATGCAAAGCGTTACAATAACAAACCAATACTTGAATCTTAAAATTGAAGAACTTTATTTAAAATATGAGTTCGAACAAAAGAAACAAGAGGAAAAAGAAGAGCAACTTGAAATTAAAGAACGTATGAGAGAAGAAGCGAAAGCACTTAAAGAGTTAGAAAAAGCAAAAGAAAAAGTGGAAAAGGAAGAAAGGCATTTTGAACAAGCCATTGAGAAATTAAAGAAACAAATGGAAGAAACGGCAGATAATCAACAAAGTAAATTGATTGAAAAGCTTAAGGAACTAGAAAAGCAACTGGAAGAAACCAAGAAAAACAAAGAAGATGTATTATACAGAGTGCAAAATACGAGAGCTGGGTATGTATATATCATATCTAACATTGGCTCTTTTGGTGAAAATGTCTTTAAAATAGGAATGACACGACGATTAGAACCAATGGATAGAGTTAAAGAGTTAGGTGACGCTTCAGTTCCGTTTACCTTCGACGTTCATGGAATGATTTTTAGTGAAGATGCACCAGCTCTAGAAAATGCTCTTCACAAAGCATTCGCAGATAGACGTTTAAACCGAGTTAATGAACGTAAAGAATTTTTTAGAGTCGATCTTAAAGAGATTGAAAATGTAGTAAAGAAGAATCATAACAAGACTGTTGAATTTACAAAATTGGCTGAAGCTGAAGAGTATCGAAAGTCTGTACAAATAGAAAAGAAGTCGTTACAAGTTGTATGAAATAAAAGGGGTATCTTCCAAAACGAAGACCCCCTTTTTGGCATTTCTTTTCACTAAAGGATAAAAATTCTATGATTAAGTAGAAGAGATGTATAGTAGTGTAAAATATCAATAATTTATGATAATACTAAAGGAGGATTATCACCCTTGTTTTAAAAAGAATGGTCATGTTCATATAATAATTACCGTTGTCACAGCCTTCTTGATACATATCTTTTAGAAAATGATTTTATATATGTCACCTAGTGATAAAAGTCAGAATTTTTAACTTCAGATATAATTACGTCAGGGGAAGTACAATGCAATTAATGGATTTGTTAATTTTATACTTAGTTATAGTCGTTGTTGGTGTCTATTTAATTATTTTTTATGAGGCAAGAAGAAAAAATCGTCTAAAGCAATTGGGAGAAAAATTAAGTCAATCAGGTATTAGGGATATTGATCAAATGAGTGGGTTAGAATTTGAACAATATTTAGTTGCGCTATTTAGAAAAAATGGGTATCGTGTGAAAATAACATCTGCATCCAATGATTTTGGAGCGGACTTAGTTTTAGAAGGAAATGAACGGATTGTTATTCAAGCAAAAAGGTATAGCGGTAAAGTTGGCATGAAAGCTGTTCAAGAAATTAGTTCTGCTAAAGGTTATTATAATGCTCAAATAGCATGGGTAATAACAAATAATTATTTTACATCGCAAGCAATAAAATTAGCGCAAGCAAATAATGTAAAACTTGTCGATAGAAATATGTTGATTGAGATGATTTTAAAGACAAATACACAAAAATACTTTGAAAGTAACAACATTTAGAAAAAAGTTATGTGAATGAATTTAAACATTAAATTATATAGTACGGTATTAGGTATTATATAATAAAAGGGAGTTAATGAATTGGCAAATAAATGGATTGATGAGAAGGTTCTTCAAAAATATTTTGTTGAAAATTGTTTGGATTATAGTGTAGTAATAGAGGGGAATACATATCCTATTACCTCAGCTAGGTTTAATGAACCCTTTGATAGATTCCCTGATATTTATTGTGTAGTAAATGGAGAGGAATATCCTGTTGAAGTTGAATGGTTATCTTCACATTATGACCATCATGTAAAAAATAAAGACAAATCTGCTACTAAACCTTATACACATGAAATGTTTGAAAAGGATGGAGGATTTCTGGTTGTACTAGAAAAGGATTGTGAAGTATTTAGTTTTCAACAAGTAATAATAGATAATGATAAACTCAGAAAATGGTTTACTAAAAATGCAGTTACTTTATTGAATGAGAGTATTGTACAGTTTTATAATGAAAGGGTTAAGAAAAGAAAGCATCCTAAAATTTGGTTTATTTATGTTTCTGAAGCTGTATCTAATAATTGGAAGTACTCGAAGAAAATGGGGATTTGGGGTTTTACGGAAGGTCGTATGAAAAGCAATAAAGAGTTAAAAGAAATTCAGGAAAATGATTTAGTTATTTTTGCAGGTTCAATTAAAACTGGGTCACTAAAATTAGATGGTTGGCCAAGAGTAAAAGATGAAGAATTAAAAAAGGTAGAAAATGCAGATGATTACATTATAGAAAATATAGAAATATTTAAAGTCATAAAG
>NZ_CADEPK010000305.1 GCF_902829255.1 Metabacillus niabensis
GTGGGTAATAATATAATTACTCAAGTATTTTTATTTCCCTAAGGAAAAAATAGTGTATGTAACATACTTTTTAACGTAATATTTGTTCTAGAATAAGTGTAGATTCATTTTACTTTTTTATTAGCATTTCTATGTCTTCTAGCTTTAACATCAGATTAAAGAGTGAAAAGAGTACCCCGCCTAAACCGCTTACCCATATACATAGCTTAGTCCAAAAGCTTCCCATCACAGAACCTTTAGTAACCATTAAGTATTTCCCATCAGTAGGATCGGCAAAGAATAAAAATATTATTGATATCACAGCTGTAAATAAAATAAAAACAACTGCAAATTTAATGGTAAGTCCGAAACTCTTCGTAAGTGAAAGATAACTATACATTGCTAACCCGATAAGAATCAAGCCAAGATAAATGAACGAGAGTACTGGAACATTTAACTTAATTAAAGCAATTGGATAAGTAGAGAGTAATCCAAAACTAGCTAATAATAAGATAATCAAGATGAGAATTTCTTTTGCTAATGGCTTTGTCCTTTCAAATGCAATAACGCCAATTATACATGTGATCCCGATTACCCAGTATAAGATGGAAATGGTGTTCATCCAAGAATAATAAGGTTCGGCCAATGCGGGTTCAAATTCATACTTATATGAATCTTCGCCAATATGATTCGTTAAAAAGTACCAACCTAATATAAGCATAACTAGAAATCCAACAATTGTTGCGAAAGGATTTGGAGGAGACTCCCTTTTTGCTTCTTTCTTCTTCCTTCTATTCTCGCGTTTTTCTCTTTCCCGCTTTTGCTGAAGAGCTGCTTTCTCTCTTTGTTTATTTTTCATTTTCTTTTTGTCACCTTTTTATATTAAGTAATGTCTGTCTGTACTATAACTGAGAACTAGACTCTTTTCTATGATTATATCAAGAATTTAAGGGAGATATAATTAAGGAAAGGTAACTTTTAATTAAGTAGTAGTGGGGATTGTGAACATCCTGATAAATACAGATTATAATTGCATACCAAAATAAATAATACTTCTTTCGCTTACTAATCTTAAATTTCCTACTCTTTAAAATCGTTATTACTTATAAATAAGAAAAAACCCTTGAGATACAAGGGTTTTTATGGAGCATAGGGGGCTCGAACCCCTGACCTCTACACTGCCAGTGTAAAATACAGGTTAGGAAAGGAACGGAATTTATTAGCTAAACTCAATTGTATCAAGGATTCTTTAGGTTGAATTACGGATAAAATAGGACCATTTCTGATAGTTGTTGGCTAATTGTGCCAACAATTTGCCAACAACTTAAATGATTTATTTAGTATTAGTTTTTTTTGAGAAAATTGCGTCTAATTTGTTTGCTGCTTCCTGATCTGCCTTTTGAAGTGCGTGGCCGTAGGTGTTCATTGTTATACTAATATCTGAATGTCCAAGTCGTTCTGATATGATCTTAGCGTGAACACCTTGGTTGATTAAAAGAGTAGCTGAAGTATGTCTCAAATCATGTAGGCGAATATGTCTAACGCCAACTCGTTTTGTAAATCTTCTCCACCAAGTAGTTGGCGTTGTTGGGTAAAAGTGGGTACCATTTTCATTGCAGAATAACCATTTATGTTCTTGTTCTATCCAATATTCACCCATTTGAATTTTCTCTTTATTCCAATGGAGACGATATTGTCTTAATTCTTCAACTACTGATGAAGGTAAAGATATTATTCTCTTAGAATTTTTAGATTTTGGTCCCTTTATAAAGGCTCCTTTTCTTCCTTTTACAATAACTTGTGTAATTTCAATCGTTCCATTATCTAAGTTTACCTTTGACCATTCTAGACCTAAGGTTTCACTTCTTCTCAAACCTGCAGCAAGAGAAAGGGATAAGAAAATCCTCCAATGTATCGGTTCATTTTGAACAGCTATAAATAATGCTTCAACTTCTGTTTCGTCATATACATTAACATCTATATCTCTTTCGTTAGAAACTCTAGGTTTTTTAACATTTCGTACAGGATTTGTCTTAATGATACGCCATTCAACTGCTCGTTCAAATATATTTCTAACGGTTAAATAAGTATCTTGTTTAGTTCTCATAGAAAGAGGAATATCAGGTTTATCCATTCTTTTCATTTGATCTAATAAGTTAACTATATGAACAGGCATTATTTTGTCAATTTGCATATGTCCAAGTGCTGGTAAGATATGATTCTTGAGATGGGATAAATAGTTTGCTAGTGTAGTTTCGGATAATTCCTTAACTGCATATTTATTTTCCCAATCTATCACAAAATCCTTAAGTTGCATTTTTTCAGGTGCAATATATTCCCCTGCTTCGACCTCCATTTTGAATTTATGGAGCTCTCCATTTAGATAATCACGCAATTTTTTTGTTGTCTTTAAAAGTGATTCATCTTCAATTTTTATAGTTTTCGTTTTACGTATTCTTTTGCCATTTGTATCGTAACCAGTATTAACAGTCAATAAATAAGAATTTTTTCCACGTTTTTGATAATATGCCAAGTTTACTCCCCCTATAAAAATACCTTATCTTAAAATAAAAGAAGTCTTTCTTTCATTTGGCAGTAGTTTTAGTACTTCTTCAATATCGGGTAGTTGAATGATAAACTGACTAATCTCATAAAGCTCTACACCATACATAAGAACCCTTTCTTTAATTCTATTGAGGTTTAATCCTAAGTTACAATCTTGAAGGTTGTTAGTAAGTAAATCCTCCATATTGATAGATACACTTATTACAGAATCATCGAACTCATCTCGACCAAAATATTCAAAAGGTGCTATAACTTCAAAATAAAAGGTATCTTTTTCCCAAGGTATTTCTTGGTTTTTAAATGTTAATACATACCAAAAAGGGACTTGTTTTCCTTCAAAATAGTCATAGTATACACGTTGTCTTGGCATTAAATTTATACTCCTTGAAATTGTTTTTTCTTTTCTACTTGTCTATTAAGTTTGTCTAATAAAGATTTAGTTTCATCTGACCAATTATTTGGGTCTGATTTAGGGTATAACATTCTCATTTGTGTTTTGAAATAATGGTCGGAAACTGACTGTGAAATTTGATTTTGAAAATGAATTAGCCTTTTTTTTGCAAACTTTTCTGTTACCTTGAATGTTTCAGAAATAAACTTTATACCATCCTTTATGTTTAAATAATTTGATATTTCATAGTTTAATAACATAAAAGTTGGGACACAAAAATGAAACATAAAATTATTTGCCTGATTCTCTTGTAACTTTCTAAACGGTTTATGTAGTCTTGATTGGTTTCCGACATGTTTTACAACATGACCAAATTCGTGACCAAAATCTTGCCATTGTTCCTGAGGTGATAATCTTTCATCTAAATACAAACTATAGAGACCATTAGTCCGTTTAAAAACCTCACTTTCATCTTTATGGAAATAAATCCAAACATTATATTCATTTGCAATGTGATATGGATCAATTTCATATGGTGAAGATATGCCTAATCCAGAGTAAATTTCTTTGATATTCTCTTCTAATTGTGTCATGCGATATTCCATAATAGCCCCCTAATATGCGAATATATGTTCTGTATGATGTGTAAAAATAAAAACCCATACAGGGTTATTATCTAAATTTTTTTCCTCGAGGTTGTTTATCCCCAGGCTTACGACCTTTCTCAAGTTCTTCAATCAATTCAATATAATCTAATATTTTCTTTTTATTTTCTTCAGAGAATCCTTGAGCACTTCTCATAGCATGTTGAAATTCATCATCTTCTAAAATATCTTCTGAAATCTTACTTTCTTGTTTCCCGGTTATTAAATAATCCGTAGTAACTTCATAAAGCTCTGCAATTTTTGCTAGCATATCTTTATCAGGTGATCTTAAGCCATATTCCCAATTAGCATAAGTTGAAACGGTTTTTATTCCTAATCGTTTTGCTACTTCAGTTTTACTCCAACCTTTACTTTCCCTTAATTCTTCAAGGATTCTTGGCGTTATGTCATTCATTTATAATTACACCTTTTGTTTATTTTATATGTAAATAATAACACGTTTTACAC
>NZ_CADEPK010000306.1 GCF_902829255.1 Metabacillus niabensis
TTCCTAATTAGAGATTTTTATACGTAACTGTTCTTAATAAAGAAATATTTGTTCAATATGTTGAAAATTAGTCTTTATAGTATTATACGAATTTCTAAAACATTTACAGAATATTTAGGATTCAAGAAAGGAGTTAATTTGAAGAGTCTATTTCTATAAAAACCACTATGCAATGAAATAAAAGAAATATCCAAAGGTAATTTGTTTAAATTATCAAAAAATATTACATCATTATTGGGGGTTTGCAATGTATAAAAAAATTTGCTCAAGATGTTCAAATATTTCATACAGTAGTACGAATATAGGAAAGTGGATATGCTCTTCATGTTTAAATGATCTGACTTCGATAAAGGCGTTAACTGTTGATCATACAATCAATTTAGCGCAAATAAAAAGAAAATTGGAATTAATGAAGGGAAGTCAAGTATTTGGTAGAGGTTAAGGAGGTTCATGATGGATAAAACCATAGAAGATAATTTAATCTTTTTACTTTGTGTTCCTAGAAGTGGAAGTTCCTTAACGACGACTATCCTTCAAAACCATAGTAAAGTTTTTGCTACACAAGAAATGTGGTTATTAATGAGTTTATATGATTTACAAAATAGTCGGTCAGCACATGGAGGGAGTGCAATTATTAACCGTTTTTATAATGGAGTTGTTCCAAAGGAGTTATTTCATGATGCTTGCCGAAGCTTTGCAAATGAAATTTATTCTGGATTTCTCCAAAGATGTGGTGGGGAAGTAGTTGTAGATAAATCACCAAGATATTATTATATTCTTGAATTTTTAGATGCACTTTATCCAGCATCAAAGCGAATTTGGTTAATTCGGAACCCTTTAGCTGTTATGGCCTCATATAAAAAACTTCATTATTCAAAAGATAGAAGCTTACAACTACAAAGAGATTTGATTTCACCAACCTTTAATCTAAGATTGGCTGACATTACTGTCGGATATTTTCGTTATGCTAACTATTTTTCTAAGGGCAATTCATATTCTTATCGTTTAACATATGAAAAATTAATTCAACATCCACGTGAGGAAATTGAGAAATTATGTACGTTTCTTAGTATAAGTTATGAAGAAGGAATTGAGAAATACGGTGACTTTTTAGATAAACCGAAGGGGACCATGTTTAAAAGCATGGGTGTAGGGGATCCAAATCTTTTTGAACATAACCAGCCACATACTAAATCTCTAAATTTATGGAAGAATATTTTAACTAAGGAAGAAGTTGAAACGTATTGTAATATTCTTGGCGCAAATATTTTTCATACCTTAGGTTATAGTGATGTACTATTAGAGGCTGAAAAATGGACGGGGACAAAATATAAAGCAGATCCAGATCTTGAATTTCTTCAACTCAGAACAGAACAAATTGAAAAAATAACGAATTATAAATGGCAGAATCGATATCAAATGAAATTTAGTAGTAATACAATGAACGGAAAAGTAGAACAATTGAATACTGAAAAAATTAGCTATAATGACCGACAGCTTTATGAGGAAAACCAACAAATGAGGATTTCTTTACAAGCTATAGAGGAAAGATTACAGAATAGTTATCGTGAACAAGAAAAGCTAAAAGGTGAATTACTTAGAATTAGAGGGAAAATAAATAAGGTCAAAACATTTATTCCTTTTAAGCATCAGATTCATCATTTTTTTGACAATTACATATTGAAAAGTGAGGAAAAGAAGTGAGTGCAATTACAGGGATTTTCCACTTGAATGGAGAGCCAATAAAATCTGATGAAGCTTCGAGCTTGATGGAATCGTTTAATCGCTTTCCTTCAGATTATCGTCAGGTTTGGCAAAGGGAGCAAATCTTTTTAGGCTGCTTGGGCCAATGGATTACACCTGAGTCAATATTTGAACGGTTACCTTTTTTTGATTATGAAAAAGAACTAGTTGTAACCGCAGATGCAATTATCGATAATCGAGAAGAATTATTTGAACGGTTGCAAATTATTAATCCATCAAGAAAGAAAATGACTGATAGTGAGTTGATTTTACATTCATATATAAAGTGGGGTGAAGCTGCCCCAAAATATATAATTGGTGATTTTGCTTTTATGATTTGGGATATCAAAAAACAAACTATATTCGGAGCCCGTGATTTATCTGGGGTAAGAACACTATATTTTGTTACCGATGAAAGTAAAAGCAGGTTTGCATTTTCAACACTTATTAAGCCCTTATTCTCACTTCCATATGTAAAAAAGCAGCCAAATGAACAGTGGTTAGCCGAATTTCTTGCTATCGATTCTATGGTAGATTGTACAGATTCATCAACAACTCCATATAAGAATATTCAGCAAGTACCCCCAGGGCATTCTATCATAGTTAACACAGAAAAAATAAAGATTATGAAATATGGAAGTTTACTCCCAGATGATTTCATTAAATTTACATCTGATGGAGAATATGAGGAAGCTTTTAAGGATATATTTCAGGAGGCTGTGAATGTTAGATTGCGTACCTTTCGAAATGTTGGTTCACAACTAAGCGGTGGTCTAGATTCAGGAGCTGTTGTTAGCTTTGCCTCTCCAATATTAGCTAATCAAAATAAACCATTGCATACATTTAGTTATATTCCTAAAGAAGGTTTTGTCGATTGGACGCCAAAATGGGCTGTACCTAACGAAACTCCCTTTATTAAGGCGACGGCAAACTATGTTGGAAATATTCATGATAGATTATTGAATTTTCCTGATAGAGATTCTTATACAGAAATAGATGAATGGCTCGAGATGATAGAAATGCCCTATAAATTCTTTGAAAATACATTTTGGATTAGAGGAATCTATGAAAAAGCACAAGAAAATAATATCGGAGTTTTGTTAACAGGGGCGAGAGGAAATTTTTCAATCTCATATGGCCCAGGATTAGATTATTATAGTTTATTACTAAAAAAATTGAATTTTATTAAACTTTA
>NZ_CADEPK010000307.1 GCF_902829255.1 Metabacillus niabensis
CTAGTACTACTTATTATATGTATGTTGTACTAGCTTATTTTTGTCTTGTTTTTAAAATGAATAAAAAAATTCCTATTTTCTAAAAAACGTACAATAGATAAAAATGTTCAATTAGATGATTTCTAAAAATAACACAAAAACATAAAAATATTATCCTAATAGAATATAAACAAATTGTGCTACGATAAAATACGAGAGAATGATAACGCTTTCAATTTTAATTAAACGGGGGGAATTCGGGTGAAGAAAAAGATTATCACATTTCTATTAGCTAGTTTACTTTTATTGGCAGGTTGTTCTTCAGGTGCTAAGGAAAGTAGCTCCAATTCAGAGGAGCCAAAGGATTCAAATGAAATAACAATTTGGGCATGGGATCCGAAATTTAATATTAAAGCATTAGAAATCGCCGAAAAACATTATAAGACAGATAATCCCGATATTAAAATAAAGGTTATTGAAAATGCTCAGGATGATATTGTTCAAAAATTAAATACAAGCTTAAGTTCCGGGACAACAAAAGGGTTACCAAACATTGTTTTAATAGAAGATTATCGAGCGCAAAGCTTCTTGCAAGCATATCCCGATGCATTTCATAAATTAACAGGTACGTTTAATGTAGATGATTTTGCACCATATAAAATTGCCCCAACAAGTTTAAATGGAGAGAACTATGGTTTGCCCTTTGATTCAGGTGTCGCTGGTCTTTACGTACGGACAGATTATCTAGAGGAAGCAGGATACACTGTTAGTGATTTACAAAATATTGATTGGAATAAATATATCGAAATTGGGAAGAAGGTAAAGGAAAAAACCGGGAAGTATATGCTTTCACTAGATCCAAATGATTTAGGAATCATTCGGTTAATGGCTCAATCAAGCGGGTCATGGTATTTAAAAGAGGATGGAACAACGCCAAATTTAGCAGGGAATGAAACATTGAAAGAGGCATTTAACATCTATAAACAATTATTAGATGCTGATATTGTTAAGCCGATCTCTGACTGGAATCAGCTCCTTGCTGCCTTTAATGGAGGGGAAGTTGCAACAGTGCCAACAGGAAATTGGATTACACCATCGATAAAAGCAGAGGCATCTCAATCTGGAAAGTGGGCAGTTGTACCGTTTCCTAAAATTGCAGAAATTCCAAGCTCTGTTAATGCATCGAATCTCGGAGGAAGCTCTTGGTATGTCCTTGATATCCCTGGAAAGGAAAAAGCAGTCGATTTTCTTACGAAAACTTTCGGATCAAATGTTGAATTTTATCAGGAGCTAGTGTCCGAAATCGGTGCGATCGGAACATATTTACCAGCAGCCGAAGGAGAAGCATATAAAGCTGCTGATGAATACTTTGGCGGTCAAGCGATCATAGCTGATTTCTCAAAGTGGACGGGGCAAATTCCGAAAATAAACTACGGCTCACATACGTACGCTATAGATGATATTTTAGTTGTTGAAATGCAAAACTATCTGAATGGAAAAGAGATTGACCAAGTGCTAGAGGATGCACAAAGCCAAGCTGAGGCACAAATTAAATAGAAAGGAACTTGCGTAAGAGAAGATGCCTCGGAAACTCGCATTTCTCGAAGACCAATTGGTGTTGAGATTGCTAATTTAGCAGGCGAGCCTTCCGAGGTGTTTTTAATAAAAAGAATGTATTTATACGGTTTAGCCTATTGTCTCACGAACTTTACCAATAGCAAGGAGTTGAAACCATTGCCAAACCTAAAAACAACAGCCTCAATTTCAACGAAACAATTAAGAACAAAAGCCTTTAAAGCAAATACGATAATTGGTTGGTCATTTATATTACTGGCAACATTGCTAATTTGTTTATTTTATTTTTACCCTATGGTTCAAGCATTTATTATGTCTTTACAATCTGGATCTGGTACAAACTTAACCTTTATCGGCTTTGATAATTATATTCGCTTATTTAAGGATCCAACGTTTCTAACAGCTGTAAAAAACACAGTTTTTTATCTTATTATTCAAGTCCCAGTAATGATTCTGTTAGCCTTGGTCATTTCTGTCCTACTCAATGAAAAAACGCTTAAATTTAAAGGGTTTTTCCGAACTGCCATTTTTTTACCTTGTGTCACATCATTAGTCGCTTATTCAGTTATTTTTAAATACTTGTTCGGACTTGATGGAATTTTAAATATGATGCTGCTGAAAAGCTCAATCATTTCTGAACCGATCCAATGGTTAACAGACCCGTTTTGGGCGAAAATTGCCATAGTAATGGCGATTACATGGCGTTGGACAGGATATAATATGATCTTTTACTTATCATCATTGCAAAACATTGATCATTCAATCTATGAGGCAGCTAAAATAGATGGAGCCTCAGCATTTCAGCAATTTTTCAAAATTACGATTCCACTATTAAAGCCAATTATTTTATTTACATCGATTACATCAACAATTGGAACATTACAGCTATTTGATGAAGTTATGAATATCACAAATGGTGGTCCAGGTAATGCAACGATGACGATATCTCAATACATTTATAATTTATCGTTTAAATATACACCTGACTTTGGCTATGCAGCTACAGTGTCATACGCGATAGTGATTATGATCGTATTTTTCTCCATTATTCAATTTAAAGTGGCAGGTGATAGAAAATGAAAAACATAAAGAGGCTTATTAGCTATCTTATATTAATTACAGCAACAATTATTTCAGTATTTCCGTTCTTTTGGATGATTGTTAGTGCAACAAATAAGTCAGTGGATGTTACAAAGGGTAAGCTACTTCCAGGTACTCATTTAGTTGAAAACTTCAAAAACCTTCTTGAAACAATCGATTTAGTGCCTGCGTTAATGAATTCTGCAAAAATTTCAATCACAACAACGATCCTCGCATTAATTATTTCATCTCTTGCAGGCTATGGCTTTGAAATTTATCGCAGTAAAGCTAAGGATTTCGTATTCAATATATTATTAACCTCGATGATGATTCCCTTTGCTGCTTTAATGGTTCCATTATTTCAAATGTTTGGGATGATCTCTGAATCTATGCCATTTTTCGGAATCGATACATTGTCTGCCGCCGTATTACCATCGCTGACAACTGCATTTCTCATTTTTTTCTTCCGACAAAGTACAAAAATGTTTCCAAAAGATATTCTTGAAGCAGGTAGAATCGATGGCTTAAGTGAATTAGGTGTTTTTTTTCGCATATATATTCCAACAATGAAAACAACCTATGCAGCAGCTGCCATTATTACCTTTATGGCAAGCTGGAATAACTATTTATGGCCTTTAGTCGTTTTACAATCACCAGAAAACCAAACGATACCTTTATTAATTTCAACTCTTGGATCTGCTTATTCACCTGATTATGGAGTGATTATGAGCGCAATTGTTATCGCGACATTGCCAGCAGCACTGATTTTCTTCATTATGCAAAAGCACTTTGTTGCTGGAATGATGGGATCTGTAAAATAATCTGGTAAGCGGAGAGATTAAAGCTCTCTGCTTTTTTAATAATTAACGTAATAATTTTATTATGCGATTTATGAATATGGCGTTATGCAAGAAGACGACATTTCCAAACGAAATGATGATTGACATTGAACCTTTTTCCTATTATGGTATTTTTATACACAAAACTTACTTATGAGTAACATTACTATAAAGTAATAATTTCTGTTGTGGAGTAAAAACGTTTTGTTTTTAGGAAAGAGGTGGCGAAAATGGTTATTAAGATTTTACAAATCATATTAGCATTTTTCATTGGAATTGGAGGGATCATAAAAGTTTTAAGAATTGATTTTCAAGTTAAGCATTGGCAGGAATATCAATATCCAATGTGGTTTCTTACCGTGACCGGGGTAATGGAAATGGTTGCGGCAATCGCCATTTTTACTGGGCTTTGGAATCATCTATTTGCAATAATTGGTAGTGTAATTGTTATCGTATTTATGCTTGGGGCAATTTATACGCATATTATTAAAGTGCAACAGCCGCTTAGTACGGTTATTCCATCAGCAATTTGTTTAATCGTCTCAATTT
>NZ_CADEPK010000308.1 GCF_902829255.1 Metabacillus niabensis
AAGTACTACCATTATGAATTTAGCTTAAGAAAATTGTTGATAAGAAAAATGGACTTGAATTGATTTCTTCACTATTTTTTCCAAATGTTTTTTCTGTTTTTCTACTTGATATTGTTCAGGCTTAAAATCTGTTCTGCAAACAATGAAAAAACTAAGGGTATCGTCATTTACTTGCAACTCCATATTTTTAATAATATTACGATTCGTTGCATTTAAACTATAAGCAAACTTTATTATGGCACCTAATAGACGATATTTTGTTAGCTCCTCCTTTGTAAACCATTGATTAAATAGGCGAATATTTTGTTTAAAAGAAGATTTGTTTGTATAGGATGCAATTAAAGCAATAATTAAACGTTCCCGATGCATTAAACCGTCAATTGTCCGATTTGCCAATAAGTAAAACGTATGTTGACTGCTAGACTCTGCATCAATGTATTTTCCGATATTATATACATGTGCACCACGTTTTAATAAATTCACATCGTTTTTATCTATTGAGACTAATCCAGATTTATTTAGTAATTCAACGATTGTAAGTGCTGTTTTTGTAACATTGAAAACATGGTTAACATTAATTTGAAAGTCAGTCGCTAACTCATAAAAGCTTTCCTCAATAACATTTGGAAACAAGGTAACTCCAAATTCCTTCGTTAGCTTTTCATAAAACACTCCATCTCTTAATCCCTTTCGACTTAAAACAAATTTGTCTGCACCTACAAATTCCATTAATGATTCAAATACTTCAACTGCAGGAATAATAAGGTCTGCACGATCCTTTGATAACCCTTCAACACGCTGCAAGTCTTCAAAAGATAAAGATTGTAAATATGTATTAATTAAATGCACTTCATCAACATTCATCATATATTGATGCAAACCCGCAAGTGGATAATTAACATATTCATGATGGATTTGTACCATATTACGTGCACTACCGCCAATTCCAATAATCGGCAATTTCTTATTTTTTAGCCAGTCTAATGTGGAAAATTGAGTTGATAAAAAATTGCGTAAGTTCATTAGCTCTTCTAGAGTTGGTGTTTCTCCTTTTACAAATTGCTTTTTTAATGAAAGTGCTCCAAAGGGAAAACTATGAAAGTTGATTAGCTTTCGATTTGCAAAATACGTCAATTCTGTGCTTCCTCCACCAATATCAATGGTGATGCCGTTTTCAATTGAGGTGGAATTGACAACTGCTAAATAGCCATAGTACGCCTCTTCATATTCTGATAAGATACGCATTGCAAAATCTGTTTCCTTACTAACTCTCTCTAAAATCTCTTCTTTATTAATTGCTTGACGAATTGTTGCGGTTGCAACACATTTCACATCATCTAACTTATAATGTCTTGTTACCTCCTGAAATGTATGGAGTGTATTAATAAGCAAATTTACGCCATCATCTTCTAAAACCTGCTCTTCTGTCAAATAGTTGCGAAGTCTCACGACTGCTTTCACATTTTCAATTTCCTTTAATCGACCACTTTTTTCTCTCATGTAAATGACAAGTCGCATTGTGTTTGAGCCAATATCAACAATTGCGTATTTTCCTTGAACCACGATTGTTCTCACACCCTATTCTTTTTTGATGAGCTGCTCTTTTATTCTAATTAAAAATAGTTCACTGTAAATGCCAAGTAACTTAATCAAAATAAAACGAGCAGTACCGAACTAATCCTCTAAAATAAGGTACATTATACCACAATCCAACATATCGTATACTGGGATTTTTATATTTGGCTATATTCGTAAAACTTTATTGCTAACTACCTCGTAGAGAGTGGTTAATTTTCATACAGATGCTAAGCTTTCTATGGAGTGTGCAGTGAGCATCTTCGTTATAAAGAGCCTAATATTTCAATAAAACTCCCGAATATTCGTCTGAAAATGAGTGTCATTTCCACAACAAACCTTCATTCATAACTTCAAGAGAAAATCTATATTGTTCATTTAAAGACATTGTTTATAAAAACCTTTTAAGGAGGATTGCTATGATTCATACTGTTCGCCAAGGTGAAACGTTATCTATCATTGCTGCTAATTATCGGATACCGCTAAATCAATTATTAATTGCGAATCAAATTTCCAATCCAAACCTCGTTTACATCGGACAAAAAATCGTCATTCCCAACTTACCTGATCCTGAAACAATTCCATATAGTATTCATATTTCCGTTTCAAATAAACGTTTAACTTTATACTTAAACGGACAAGTTGTTAAAGAATACCCTATTGCAGTTGGAAGAATGGTTACTGCTACACCGATAGGAGATTTTGTCATTGTTAATCGACAGACTAATCCTGGTGGCCCATTTGGTGCAATGTGGTTAAGTTTATCAAAACTACACTACGGTATCCATGGAACAAATGACCCTTCCTCTATTGGTAAAGCCGTCTCTCATGGATGTATACGAATGTTCAATAAAGATGTATTAGAGCTTTCATCACTAGTTCCAAACGGGACAAAAGTTTTAATAAGACCTTAAGATTTTATTAAGATTTTGTAAGTTGCGTATTCAACAAACAATAAATCCCTTATAATGACAAATGTAATAGTGGATATCGACACTTAAGGAGCGAACAAATGAAAATTTTTCATAATAAAAATTTTGTAAAGTTGTTTTACGCAGCTTTATTTTCACAAATGGGAACAACAATTGGCAATATGACATTTGCCTTCTATCTATTAGACCATTTTAGTAATCAACCATCATACGCTACGATTGCTGAGCTTATGTATTCTTTACCTACAATTTTGGTCTTTTTTCTTGTAGGTGTTGTTGCAGATAAATTTGACAGAAAAAAGGTTGCAGAAAATTGCGATTGGGTTCGAGCAGGGTTAACAATTGTTTTATTTGGAGCTTTATTCTTAAATTCTATTCCAATCATTTTTCTTATTCTCTTTTTACGCAGTGCAGTAACAAAATTTTTCTTTCCCGCTGAAAATAGCCTTGTCCAAGGGATATTGAATAAAGAACAGTACGCACAGGCAGCTGGCTTAAATCAAATGCTGTTTAGCATATTTATGGTGTTTGGTGTTGGGATCGGGGCTTTTATCTATAAAACTGTAGGAATTCATGGCGCAGTGATTGTTGATTTTATAAGCTTTATTATTTCGGCGTTGTTAATTAAATCATGTAAAATCCCAATTTCTGCACGACTTCCGAATGGACAGGTCAAGTGGAAGGATATCAGTTTTAAATCGTCAGTAACTGATTTTAAAGATGGTATTGTTTATATTATTAAAAACCGTCTGTTAGCATCTTTAGTATTTGGTTTTTTCATTTTCGGAATTGTCAATGGAGCATTTGCTGTATTGCCAATGTTTACAATGAAATATGAGCTAACTTTAGACAACTATGAATGGTATGCCTCGCTTTTTGCCCTCTCATTAGGCTTAGGCTTATTAACAGGGAGTGGAATAGGTACAGTTATTGCAGCAAAATTCAAGCCATATCAATTAATGGTTTTTCCTATCTTTATTGCAAGCCTACTGATCTTCTTCCTTGGCTTTACAAATAGCGTAACTTTATTTTTAGCAATTGTTTTCATTATCGGTACCTGTCTAGGACCAATTAATATCGCAATTGGTGGATGGATGCCAAAAATTGTCCATCCAAAGCTAATGGGGAGAGTAAGTGGATGGATAGATCCTTTAATGATGTTCGCTCAATCGTTAACTTTAGGATTAATTGCTATTCTGTTTCCAAAAGTCATTGCATCAATTGATTACTTATATTATGGTATGGCAGTGATTATTCTTATCGTTGCTTTATTCTATGCTTTAACACTGCCAAAATTAAGTAGAGCATTTGATTTAAAAGAAAAGAAAATTAAACGAAAGCAACAAACAAACCCTAATATTCATATAATTTAAAGAAGAAGACGTAACGTCTTCTTTTTCCTTTTATTCATCATTCATTTATTGTAAGAACATGTAGCTTTATTGAACTATTTGTTTTCTAAATTATTTGTTGCTTTTTACTAGCTAGCAAGTATAATTT
>NZ_CADEPK010000309.1 GCF_902829255.1 Metabacillus niabensis
AAGAACGTCAGTTAGTTGAAAGGGTGGAGAATAAAACAAAAATAAATAATGTGAATAATGTAACACGAACAAAGGCATATCTCGAGTTTTTCAACCGAAATCCAGAAATTCATTGGGCATTTTTAGCCCATATGGTGTCACGCAACGGTGGTTATCATATGACTGACTTAAGGGGAACCTTAGTTGGAGGATTACTAGACGAGGAAAAGAGAGTGGACTTATTTCATTTTTTAGAGCATGCAAATTATCTTATTTTCCAAGATGCCTATCCACAACTTCTCTTATATGAAGAAAGCAAACAGAACAATAGCTCCTATTTCTATTTATTAAAGCTTCTTCATATATCTAAATTTATGTATACAGCTTGGGAATACTTTTTCAAGACAAAAAATTCAGCTTTTATTACCTATTCACTTATTACAAATGAACAAAACTATATAGAAAAGCATTTATTTTCAACAAAAGGCATAAAATCTTCCTTATTCCATACGCTAGCATATGTTATCCAAGAAAAATTAGGATTTACTCATGTGATTTTTCCATACAAGCGCAATCTGTTTTCAACTAATTACTCCCTTGTTGGACTTGAAATACATGATTTTTCTTCCATACAAAAACGAATTAATATCGGAAAATGTCTCTACTCTATCCTGTTTTCTAAAAAATATTACAAATCATGTCTAAAGTTTGCTACCAATCAACCTCATACAGCATCAAGGAGTGATTATTGGCCACACATATTTTCATTAACTAGTTACAATTCAGCCAAATCGTATAGCCCACCTCTTGAAGTTGCATGGGGAAATATCCAAAACAAATCACCTTCAACTGTCGATTGGTTCCAAGACATTAATCAAATTAAAGATTTTGATCGATACCTATCATATATACAAGCTGATATTACAAAAAATGTAGTAAGCGATGTTAAATTTTTATCAACTTTAAACAAAATAATTCATTGAAAATGGGCTTGTTAGACAAAAATAGGACTGAGCTATCAGGTGGAAAAATTCCTGGTAGTCAGTCAGTTTGCTATTACATGTCAATCTTCATTGTCAAAATCAACATCTTCATCAATTATGCATTTGTTTAATAGATAGTCAAACGTTATATCTGCTAATTCTTCTAGCTCGCTTTCACCAGGTACATACCCTCTTTTAGTGAGCTCATTGTAAAAGAACTCTGCAATCTCCTCAGTATCAATAATTACTTCAATTTCCTTCACAATATCGCCCCCCCTTAATTGTTTATGTCCGTTATGTGGGACATATGTCTTGAAATTGGAAACTATTTTTTAAGAAAAAATCTATCAAATTGGAATAACGAGCTAATAGATTCATATAGATAGATTACATAGACAAGCTTAAGGAGGAAAAAGCGAATGAACAAACGATTCCAAATGAGTATAGAAGAGAATAAACTAAGTAGAGCTTTTCTTAAATTTATCGATGGAGATGGATTTGACCGATTTTTAAATAAAATTATTCAGGGGTTATTTTTTATAATAGTTGGATTTGGTGTTCCTTATTTTATTTATGTGTTGATTTCTTGCTTATTTTAATGTTGACTATCATTGGATTTACTATGTCTTTGCAAGCTATTCATAATTAGGACCATAATTTCCTTATATTCAGGATTTTCAAACATTTGATATAATGTTTGATAGTCATTATATATATCTAATAACTCATCAACCATTTTCTTATAATGCTGATTCTCATCGATTATTCTCGCCTTTTTTAGTTTAATCGGCTTCGTAAATAGAGTGGAATAATCTTTTAAATCATTGGATTTCTTTGTTTTATATTGAAGCTTTTGCAGAATTGAAAGTGTTGACTTTGGAGAACTATTTAATAAAGTCATTTCATCAGCTGTTGCTTCAAGCCATTCTCCATCCGATAATCTAGTTAATTCATACGTAACCTCTTCCCATCCATCGTCTTCGTATCTCCATGCTTCTATACGAATGCCGACAATCCGGAAACAGGTTTTTCCATATCCATTTACTAGAACTGTATCACCTATTTGATAGTCGATATCAATCGTAATTTCTTCAACATCGATAATTGTCCCCTCATAATCTGAATACAATTGAAGTACATTTTCAAAAAATAACATGTCACTATAATTCACTTCATAAACAAAGTGCTGGTCAAGTTTATGAACCTTAGTAATTGTCCCAACAGTTCCATATAACGTAATCACGACGACGTCTCCTATTTTATAATTTGGATGATTAATGTTTCCCATTCACTATCTCTCCTTTATGTCGTGATTCGTTGGATATGATAGTATATGCTAATTTTCTTTATTCGATATAGGCAAATGAAAAAAAGAAGGCAATTTACCTATTGAAAACAGATAAAGCCTTCCTCTCTAAATATTAATTGCAAGTTGATAATGATTCACTTTATTGTTTTGCTATATCAATTTGATAAAGCTCCCATGCATCATCAAATACTGACATACTCGGTAAATAATTCCCATTCATTTCAAGATAAGAACTCAATTCATTATAATCATTAGAGTTTTTTGGGAAACTATGATCAAGATATGCATTATTTGCAAATTTCGCTATATCATCCTTAGGCTTTGGATGACGGTATTTTAATAAGTAATGATAAAAGGATTTCACGTCCATTCCCCCAATCGACAAGATTTTTCTATTATAGCTTGTTCCTTAAGGGAAAGAAACCATAAAGCTTTCGTTCAATTAAATAGTTGATTTGAAAATTATTCAATCTTACAAAAGAAAGCATTTCACTACTATTTTTAAGAAATTACTGATGCTTTATTATTCGTTTCCACATGTTGAAAGTCAATCTCAAACCCCAAATCCTCAAGCATCTTATGATCAGCAGTACTATCTTGTCCTCTCGTTGTTAAATAATCCCCAACAAAAATGGAATTAGCAGCATATAACCCTAAAGGCTGTAATGATCTTAAATTTACTTCCCGTCCTCCCGAAATTCTTATTTCCTTCCTTGGATTTATAAATCGAAATAACGCAAGTACTTTTAAGCAAAATCTTGGATTTAATTCATTTGTCCCTTCAAGTGGTGTACCATCAATCGCGTGCAAAAAATTTATTGGTATCGAATCTGCATTTAATTCTTTTAAATGAAAAGCCATATTTATTACATCATCTACTGTTTCCCCCATACCGATTATTACTCCTGAACATGGTGAGATTCCACTTTTTTTTACTGATTTAATTGTTTTTATTCGATCATCGTATGTATGTGTTGTTGTTATGGAAGGATGATACTCCCTAGATGTATTTATATTATGATTATATCGATCGACACCAGCTTCCTTTAATTTTTCCGCTTGTTCAGACTTTAATAAACCAAGACATGCACAAACCTTCAATCCAAATTCAGATTTTATTTCTTTAACAACTGAAGCAACATGATTTATTTCTTTGTTCGTAGGTCCTCTTCCACTAGCAACGATGCAAAAAGTGCCAACTTGTAATTGATGTGCCCTTTTTGCTTTTTCGATTATCGTATCCTTCTCAAGCATTTGATACCTTTCGACCGGAGCAGTTGATACACTAGATTGAGAGCAATATCCACAGTTTTCCGGACATAACCCCGACTTAGTATTCATAATCATATTTAATTTTACCTTTTTTCCAAAATAAAATTTTCTAATCTTAAATGCACTATTTAATAGGAGTAATATATCGTCATCATCACTTTGTAAAATTGCCAGAGCTTCATCCATTGATAAGACCTTTCCTTGTAAAACTTCATCTGCCAACTTGCTCCAATTCATTTTCATTCCTCCTTTTGATTATAAACTATCGTAAAGAAGGAAAAGAAAATTGTCAACTATATCTA
>NZ_CADEPK010000310.1 GCF_902829255.1 Metabacillus niabensis
GGAAAGACACCAACTGAATATCGACAATTATTTCTGCAAAAATTATAATTTTTTAATTACAGCAATGTTATTAAAAGCTCTTTTAGAGAAGGAGTATATTGTAAAATGGAGAATTAGCAAGGTAATAAGAAATTTCATGAAAAAGGAGTCATTGAAAATGAAGCTAAACTATGAAATTGTTACATTACCAGGATATCGTGGTGTTGGCTTAAAATGGGACGGTTCTTACTCTGAGGCTCATACATTAAAGGATATGATTTCGACAATGAACGAAAGAGTAATAGAGTTTGAACACCTCATCGATCCAGAGACATTGCTAGGCTTGTCTTATCATCTAAGACAAGATGGCTTCACTCATTATTCCGTCTATGAGGTGGGAGAGGAACAACGTATCCTTGAAGGAATGGTTGAAATTTATGTACCTGAAATGACCTATTTTCTGACTCACCATAAAGCAGGTGAAAACATCGCCCAAACATACCATTCGATTTCTAAATGGCTAAAAGAAAGCGAGTATGAACCATTTCTAGATTCCGAACAAAAATACTATGATCCGTTGCCAATCAAGCATGAACGCTATCCAATAGGTCGTGACCTTAAAGACCCGCATTTTGATATTCTTATTCCAGTTGTAAAAAAGAAGTAGTAGATATCTCATATTCCTCATTCACAAAGAATTACGGATATGAGATTCTATCTTTATCGTTTTCATAAGTTTGATAGTTCCTTAATTAATTTGGGTGAAATCTTAATAAAAGAGGTCGAATTTTCGATGGAAAAATTAGTGTTCTTCTTTCTATCAATTTTATATTTTGTTATTTTTTTCGCATTACTAAAATATGTTTATAATGCTTTTGTACCATTTAACAGCTTGACAGACATTTTAGCTGTTTTTTCACTATTATCGTCATTATCCCCGCATAAGTCTTTTCAGCAAATAAAACTATCGATGTAGTTAGGACTTTTAAACTAGAATAAATTATTCCAAAGATACACAGCTTATTTAAAGTTTTTTGTTAGTAGAAATATTGGATTTGACATACCAACAAAGTTTTATTTTAAAACTGCAAAATAAAAAAGTGTTCTCATCCAATAAGGACAAGAACACTAAAAATCTTATTATTTCAATTCATCCATCTTCACTTGATCCATATCTGTAAATGTATAGTTTTCACCAGCCATTGCCCAAATGAATGTATAATTGCTTGTTCCTACACCCGAATGGATAGACCAAGGTGGTGATAAAACAGCCTGTTCATTTTTCACAACAATATGACGTGTTTCATCCGGCTGACCCATAAAGTGGAATACTCTAGCATCTTCATCCATATCGAAGTATAAATAGATTTCCATTCGACGGTCATGTAAATGCGCAGGCATCGTGTTCCACATATTGTTTGGCTCTAGCAACGTCATTCCCATCATTAATTGACAGCTTTGAATTCCATCAGCATGGATATATTTATAAATCGTTCGTTTGTTTGATTCACTGTCAGATCCTAAGCGATTTGGCTCTGCATCATCGATTGGAGCTTTCTTCGTCGGATATTGCTTATGCGCTGGTGTTGATACAATATAAAATTTTGCCGGATCAGAAGCATTGCTGCTTTCGAATAAAACTTCTTTATTTCCTAAACCAACATATAGGCAATCTCTTTTATTTAAAGTATAAGCTTCACCATCAACTAACACTGTACCCTCTGCACCGATATTAATAATTCCTACTTCACGTCTTTCTAAGAAGTATTCTGTTTTTAACGTTTCCTTGTCTTCAAGCTTAAGCGCTTCTGTTGTAGGAATTGCTCCACCAGCGACAACGCGATCATAGTGTGAATACGTTAAATTAATTTCTCCTTTTACAAATAAAGAATCAATTAAAAAGTCACTTCTTAATCTTTCCGTTTTATACTCTTTAAAATCTGTCGGATTCGTTGTGTGTCTAATTTCCATTCTTCATTTCCCCTTTCTAATTTAAAGCGCAAGCGCCTTGCTTATCCCCGATATACATAAGAAAATTATCACATAAAAGTATATTTTGCTTTACCGTAAAAATTGTTAGAGCTAGATAGTATCCATTTACAACTTAATAAATTTTGCAACATATCAAGCACCTTGCTAAGTAGAAATCTCAAGCATCATACCTATTTTTAAACATGCAAATGATTAAGAGCTCATCCAACCGCCATCAACACATAAAATGTGGCCATTGACATAATTAGAAGCATTTGAAGCTAAAAACACGACTGCTCCCTTTAGGTCATCTGGTGTACCCCAGCGGCCTTGTGGAATTCTTGAAGTGATATATTCATTGCGCTCTGTATTTGAACGGAGCTGTGCAGTATTATCCGTTTCCATATATCCTGGAGCGATAGCGTTTACATTTATTCCTCTACTTGCCCACTCATTTGCAAGTGATTTCGTTAATCCTGCAACAGCATGCTTGCTCGCTGTATATGCTGGTACTCTAAGTCCACCTTGGAATGAAAGCATTGAGGCTACATTAATAATTTTCCCTGATCCGTTTTCAAGCATATGTCTGCCAGCCTCACGGGATAATTGAAAAACTGCATGCTGATTTACTTTAATGACTTCAAACCAATCATCATCAGTAAAGTTTTCCGCATTTTCTCGGCGGATAATTCCTGCATTGTTTACTAAAATATCAATCTTGTTAGTTAATGTTAAAGCTTCTGAAACTAGCTTTTCAGCTGCCTTATCCTCTGATAAATCAATTTTCACATCATGAAAAGTACCACCAATTGCTTCAATTTTGCTTCGTGTTTCAGACATGTCACTCATTCCGGCACCAATGACTGTTGCTCCTGCCTCAGCTAAACCAACGGCCATACCTTGTCCTAAACCTCTGCTTGCCCCTGTTAATAATGCTACCTTTCCCTTTAATGAAAAAAGAGATTCCATTCCCATGCCACCTCCAACATCGTTTCATAATGTTTGTTTATGTTCATTATGGTTTGATTATATCACAAATAAAAAAGATGACAACGGGAAAATGTTCGTTTGTCATCTTTTTTAATAAAATATTCCATTTATTCATCAAATTATACTGTAGCAATATGCAATGTTACTTGCTTCCCTTCCAAAGCAGCCAAAACGTCAGAACTTATTCCTGAATCAGTAACAATTTCATCAACCTCTTCGATTTGGGCAAAATTAATGAGTGCAACCTTTTCAAATTTTGTTGAGTCTGCTAGCAGTGTTACTTGATCTGCACAGCTTATAATTTGCTTTTTCCAATCAGCATGAATACTGTTAATTACGGTTAATCCGTGGTCTAACGAAATGCCTGTTGTACCAAAAAACAATCGATTCACCCTAATTCTTTGTAGCATTTCAGTAGCTTGTGCGCCCATTAATGATGAAGAATTATCAATTCTCGTTCCACCTAATACCATTAATTGAATCATTGGCTTCTTCAGAAGAACATGAGCAATTTTAATATCATTCGTAATCACAGTTATCGGGAAATCTCCGAGTAATTCTGCAATTGCACTCGTTGTACTTCCTCCATCCATGAGAATCGTTTCATTTGGCTTGATAAGCTTAACAGCTTCCTTTGCAATCGCAAGCTTAACATCACTATAACCAGATTGACGCTCAGCAATCGGCAGCATTCTACCTTCTCCATCAGCAACAACCGCTCCACCGTGGATCCTTTTTAAAAATCCACGTTGCTCTAATAATTCAAGATCACCGCGAATCGTTTTTTCCGTTACTTCTAATAGCTTACTTAACTCAGATACTTTTATAATTTTACTTTTATCTAATTGTTCCAATA
>NZ_CADEPK010000311.1 GCF_902829255.1 Metabacillus niabensis
ATTACTCACAATATACAATTGTGAGTTATATTTCTGATATTGAGGATTTCTTTACCTTTATGAAGAAGGAAGTTATCCAACATCTAGAGGATATTACATATCATGATATACGACTTTATTTAACCACATTACATAAGAGGAATTACTCTAGAAAATCGATTTCAAGGAAAATCTCTTCATTAAGGAGCTTCTTTAAGTTTCTTGTCCGGGAGGAAAAACTTAAGGATAATCCGTTTACATTGGTGTCACTGCCTAAGCGAGAACAGAAAATACCGAAGTTTTTATATGAAGAGGAAATTGAAAAGCTATTTGCTGTTTCTGACCTACAAACACCTTTAGGGCAAAGAAATCAGGCGATTCTAGAAGTATTGTATGGAACAGGCATCCGTGTAAGTGAATGTTGTAACATTAAGATGTCGGATATTGACTTTGCAATTGGTACAGTTTTGGTAAATGGAAAAGGTGGGAAACAAAGGTACGTCCCTTTTGGTAGCTTTGCTCATGATGCAATTGAACAATATGTTCACGATGGTAGGAAACAATTAATCAGTAAACGAAAAGCATCTGAGGATCATTCTTATTTATTTGTAAATCATCGTGGCGATCCTATTACAGATCGTGGGATTCGTCATGCCTTAAATGAAATGATTAAAAAAGCATCATTAACACTTCATATCCATCCTCATATGTTTAGACATACATTTGCAACACATCTATTAAATGAAGGTGCAGATATGCGAAGTGTACAAGAATTATTAGGTCATGCACATTTATCTTCCACTCAAGTATATACACATGTTACGAAGGAGCATTTAAAGAAGATTTACATGTCACATCACCCTCGTGCATAACGAAAAGTCTAAGGAGGTAATAAAATGTCACAATTTCATGCTACAACAATTTTTGCTGTTCGTCATAATGGAAAAGCTGCAATGGCAGGCGATGGTCAAGTTACATTCGGTAATGCAGTAGTGATGAAGCATACAGCAAAAAAGGTTCGGAAAATATTTAATGGAAAAGTAATTGCTGGTTTTGCTGGCTCAGTTGCAGATGCTTTTACATTATTTGAGCTCTTTGAAAACAGACTTGAAGAATATAATGGAAATCTTCAACGTGCAGCTGTAGAACTTGCAAAGGAATGGCGTAGTGATAAGGTTTTGAGAAAACTTGAAGCGATGCTCATTGTGATGAATGAAAAAGACTTATTACTAGTATCTGGAACAGGTGAAGTAATTGAACCTGATGATGGTATCCTTGCGATTGGATCTGGTGGTAATTATGCGTTATCTGCAGGGAGAGCATTGAAGCGTTATGCCGGCGATAGTCTAACTGCAACAGAAATTGCGAAAAACGCGTTAACAATTGCTGGGGAAATTTGTGTATATACAAATCAAAATATTATAGTCGAAGAGCTTTAATAAAGGAGGCTATTTACGTTGAGTAAAGAACTAACACCAAAACAAATTGTTGAACGGTTGGATCAATACATTGTAGGGCAAAAGGATGCGAAAAAAGCAGTAGCTGTTGCCTTACGAAATCGCTATAGAAGAAGCCTGCTAAGTGAAAAGCTAAGAGATGAAGTTGTACCGAAAAATATTCTGATGATAGGACCAACAGGAGTTGGGAAAACAGAAATTGCCAGAAGAATAGCAAAAATTGCAAGGGCACCATTTATTAAAGTTGAAGCAACAAAATTTACTGAGGTTGGATATGTCGGTAGAGATGTTGAATCAATGGTAAGAGATTTAGTTGAGACAGCTGTTCGCCTTGTCAAAGAGGAAAAAATGACAGATGTAAAAGGTGCTGCTGAAGAAAACGCCAATAAGCGGTTAGTTGAACTTTTAGTGCCTGGAAAGAAAAAGCAATCAACTGTAAAAAATCCATTGGAAATG
The DNA here is from genome assembly GCF_902829255.1 of Metabacillus niabensis. Lineage (GTDB taxonomy): Bacteria > Bacillota > Bacilli > Bacillales > Bacillaceae > Metabacillus > Metabacillus niabensis. Next base: position 1,893 of record NZ_CADEPK010000311.1, read on the forward strand.
TTATTTGGTGCTGCAAATCAGGCGCAAGAGGACAATGAGCCAGCAAATGATGAGGAAAGTCTGAAAGAAAAACGGAAAAGAATCGCTCATCAACTCGCATTAGGTGAATTAGAGGATCACTATGTTACAATAGAGGTGGAGGAACAACAACCATCTATGTTTGATATGCTCCAAGGATCCGGTATGGAACAAATGGGGATGAATATGCAGGACGCATTAGGAAATCTAATGCCAAAAAGAAAGAAAAAGCGCAAACTTACAATAAGGGAAGCAAGAAAAGTATTAACAAATGAAGAGGCAAGTAAACTAATTGACATGGATGAAGTAACACAGGAAGCGGTTGTGCGCTCAGAGCAAACTGGCATCATTTTCATTGATGAAATTGATAAAATTGCAGGAAAATCTAAAGGTGGTTCAACTGCAGATGTATCTAGAGAAGGAGTGCAAAGAGATATTTTACCAATTGTTGAGGGGTCAACAGTTGTGACGAAATATGGAACTGTTAAAACAGACCATGTTCTCTTTATTGCTGCAGGGGCTTTTCACATTTCGAAGCCTTCTGATCTTATTCCTGAACTTCAAGGGAGATTCCCAATTCGTGTTGAATTAACAAAGCTAAGTGTTGATGATTTTGTGAAAATTCTCGTTGAACCAGACAATGCATTATTAAAACAATATACAGCTTTAATACAAACTGAAGGTATACAATTAGAATTTTCAGACGATGCTATACGTAAGATAGCTGAAGTTGCATTTGAAGTGAACCAAAACACAGATAACATTGGTGCTAGAAGATTACATACAATTCTTGAGCGGCTTTTAGAAGATTTATCCTTTGAAGCACCTGACATAAACCTTGAGAAAATCGTGATCACGCCTCAATATGTTGAAGATAAGCTAGGGGAAATATCAAAAAACAAAGATTTAAGTCAATTTATTTTATAACAATTAAATACAGGAGGAACCATTATGGCTCTATTACAAAAAACACGTACAATCAATGCTATGCTTCAAAAGGCTGCTGGGAAGCCAGTAAACTTTCGAGAAATGGCAGAAACATTAAGTGATGTGATTACTGCGAATATCTTCGTAGTAAGTCGCAGAGGGAAATTATTAGGTTTTGCTATTAACCAGCAAATTGAAAATGATCGTATGAAAAAAATGCTTGAAGAACGTCAATTTCCAGAGGATTATACGAACAGCCTTTTTAATATTACAGAAACATCTTCTAATATCGATATAAATAGCGATTACACAGCGTTTCCTGTTGAAAATCGTGACCTATTTAAAAATGGTCTTACAACAATTGTACCGATTAATGGTGGTGGAGAAAGACTAGGTACATTAATCCTTGCTAGAGTACAAGATGAATTTGCTGATGAGGATTTAATTCTGGCAGAATACGGTGCTACTGTTGTTGGCATGGAAATTCTTCGTGAAAAAGCGGAGGAAATTGAGGAAGAAGCTCGTAGCAAAGCTGTAGTACAAATGGCAATTAGCTCTCTTTCATATAGTGAGCTTGAAGCAATTGAGCATATTTTCGAGGAATTGAGCGGAAATGAAGGGTTATTAGTTGCTAGTAAAATTGCTGACAGAGTAGGAATTACTCGTTCAGTTATTGTCAATGCTCTACGTAAATTAGAGAGTGCTGGGGTTATTGAATCTCGTTCTCTAGGGATGAAAGGAACATATATTAAAGTACTAAATGATAAATTTTTAATTGAACTAGAGAAAATTAAAGCAAATTAAGGGAAAAGGCTGTCTGACAGGTGATATGTTAGACAGCCTTTTTATAATGGTCTTACATCGTTTGAAATGGAGATAAGACGTACATAGATAGCAATCAAGAGTATGGATAGTTCTTTGAACGTTTAAGGGATATTTTGAATCCTCTAAGTTAAGCGCATTATGATGTGATCTAGCTTTCCTTGGCATAATGTCAGGAGAGAATTTCATTAAGCCTATTTCTTGAGATGTGACTCGTTTTTGAAGATAGGAAATAATTCACCTTTTCTTTTTTTAATGAGAGTAATGCAACTCACTTCTTATAAATCGATTGTTTCTCTTTGCTTCTCTGAATGAAACCTCTGTACTATAAACACTAAATTTTAATTTACATCTAAAGTACTATGAAAATGGAAAAAAAATTTCGTCTATTTTTGTCGTAATATATGGTATTTTTGTATATAGTG
>NZ_CADEPK010000312.1 GCF_902829255.1 Metabacillus niabensis
CACACATGAATATAATTCATTTATTATTAATCTCATTTCGATTAAATGTAGAATTGTTGATGGAACACCAATACCTAATGAGCATTCCACTCTAATTTGGCTAAAGAGAGAAAGTCTTGACTCATTGAAATGGGCACCAGCTGATATTCCAGCAGTTAAGCAATTAATAGATGAAAAATAGTCTTCTCAAATGGAGAAGACTACACTTTTTTAGTGAACTCAGTATACAAATTAGTAGGCACTTCATGTTCTAATTTTATTTTAACAGTAATAGGTTTCTCTCCTTCAAAGGCCACTGTATCTCCTTTTCCGATATAAATATAAGGTTCTATTTTCCCATCGATTTCTTTATATTTCCTTACAAAAAGGTGGAGGTTTATTCCTCTTTCTTTGTTATTAATAATATTTTTCCCTCTATCAGAAGATTGACTTGTACTGTTTTGTGTTTGCCATTGGAAATATTGTTGATCAATAAATTTGTCTTTATAATTAATACTTTCTTTAATATCTTCTTCCTTATGAAGATCAATAAAAAGAAAATAGTCGTTTCCATTTGCTAGTAAGCCGGAACCTCTAAAAGCAGTATGTATTTTTCTGTAATTAGACAGTAAAGCAGCATCAATCATTTGATATTGTTCATACAGCTTGAAATGTGGAACCCCATAGTAGTTATGCTTATATTCCTTCTCATATCGATAAATACCATAGTTAAGGACATCTTCAATGTACTTCTGGAACTCCGGATTTTCTAGAACACGTTTAAAAGCATCTGTTTTAACTAGCTTGCCTCCATAATAATTCACTAATTTTTCTTTTGATTTTAATTGAGTACTATCATAATATTTTTGATTTAGGTATTCAAAAGCATGAAGAATACTATCCTCATCAACATCATTGATTAATTTTAAAATTTCACGCTTTGCAATTTCAAGTGTAACTTCTTCATGTGTTAATAAGTATTTTAAGATAATAAATTCATAGCTTCTTTTGAGTGGTAGCTTGCTTGAGAGTTCTTTTAAAATGCTTTCAAACGTATCGTTTATTAGTAATTTCTTTAAGTGTTCATCTTTTTCTACCTTCGCTACAAACTGAAGATACGTTTTTTCCCGTTCAATAAATTTAACTGGGTTTGGCGCTCCATCAAATTTGAGGTAATCTAATAAATACAAAGGAGCTCGACCTTGATTAAGCTTTTTAAATTCAAAATACTCTTCCTTTAGATATTTCATCGAATTAAAGTTTTCTTTATCAATTTGTTCTAAAATTCGCTCTTGAGCTATTTTGTCCATTTGAATATGTGTTGCTCCAGGTATATTAGCAAAACCAGTAGCGATTGCTACCTTTAAGCTTTCTTTATCATAATATCGACTTCCATTTAATGCGATCGCAATTAGGAAAACTTTACTATGATTTCCTATGAAGTCTAATACAGTTAAAAAGCTTTTGCTCCTATGCTTTCGTAGTCCTCGTCCAAGCTGTTGAATAAAAATTATCGGCGAGTTAGTTGGGCGAAGCATGAGAACAGAATTTATTGAAGGAATATCAACACCTTCGTTAAAAATATCAACAGTGAAGATAAATTCTAATTCATCTTGATCATCTTCAAGTTTTCCGATATATTTTCCACGTTCTTCAACTGAATGACCACCATGTAAACAAATGCTGTTGTAACCTCTTTTGTTAAATTCAGCTGCCATATATTCTGCATGCTCGATACTCGCACAAAATCCCAAGCATTTTCTCTTTTCTCCATCATATCCATAAAATTTCATCTTCTCTATGATATAGTCCACACGTTCATTCAGCTTTAGGCGTTTAGTTACTTCCGCTATATCGTCAATCGATACATCACTTAAATCGACACCTTCAACATCAGTTATACCAAAGTAATGAAAAGGGATAACAAGTTCATCTTCCAATGCATCATGTAAACGTACTTCTAATGCAACATTATTATCAAAAAGATCGAACACATTAGAATGATCACTACGCTCTGGTGTTGCTGTCATTCCCAAAGTAAACTTTGGCTCAAAATAATTCATAACCGTTTGATAGGAAGGACTTGTGGCGTGATGAGCTTCATCGTAAATAATATAATCAAATTCATTTCTATCGAATTCTTCATAGCACCTTGATATAGTTTGAATTGTTGAAAACACATAGTCTGCATGTTTCCCCTTATGATTACCTGTTAACAATCCAAATGTCGTACCTGTATTTGTTATCAGAGTTTCAAAGGTTTCTTTGGCTTTCTTGAGAATTTCCTCCCTATGTACAATAAACAATAGTCTAGCAGGATTCACATTTTTCACATCAAAAGCCGACATAAACGTTTTACCAGTTCCAGTTGCAGCAATAACTAGTGCTTTCTTTTCACCAAAATTACGTAATCTTTCTAGGTTCTCCATTGCTCTTCTTTGCATGCGATTCGGAACAATGTATCTCTGTTTTTCATAAATAACGTTCCTAGTTTTCTCATTCTTCTTAATAGATTTTAAGAATTCATTATATTGTTCGATAAACTCTGTGGTAGCATCTTCACTAATACTCCACAAATTATTGTACTCTTTAAGCACATCTTTTATAAATCCACTATCGTTCTTTGAGAGGGTCTCAAGATTCCATTCAATGTTACTTTTTAATGCACTTTGCGTAATATTTGACGATCCAATAATTACTTTATAAAAATCCTCATATTCGAATATGTAAACCTTCGTATGGAAACCAATTTCTTTATCTGTTACAAATACCTTCAATTCAATATTGTTAAATTCTTTAATTTTATTTAATGCTTTTGCTTCAGTAAAATTAAGATATGTTGATGTGATGATTCGGCCCTTTTTCTTGTTAAGCTCTGCTTCTTTAAATGAATCTAGCAAAAGTTGAAGTCCACTGTAGTTGATGAATGCAACACTAAAATAAAAACTTACACATTCTTTAATAGATTGTGTGAGTTCATTAAGTAAATTAGTGTTATTGGAATTTGTTATTAATTTCTTTTCTGTAATCATTTTGTACTCCTACATATTGATTCTTTTGTTGGAATTTATCATACTAATGGATTAATACGCAATTCCCCCCTAATACTATTGTACTATAAAAGAAACGTAGATCGCAGCAATTATTGTAACAATTTGTAAAAACCCCTGAATTACATCATGTAAAATAATGTGTAGAAATGTGCAAAGTCCTACAACTACTAAGAAGCACTATTATTATGAAGCAAAAGAACGTATAAACGAAGATACTATCACTACTGACATTATCGGAATATTTCATGCAAGTCACCAAAATTATGGACCCATAAAATAAAGGAACTAAAAAAAGGAAAAGTAGTATCAAGACGTTGTATTGGAAGCATTATGAATGAGCAGGGGCTTGTTTCTACTTACACAGTAGCTCAGTTTAAACCTAAAAAAACACAGCCCAATGAGGACCACTAAACAATGAAATAAATCGATAATTCACACAGGAAAAGCCACTGTCTGTCATAGTGATTTAACTTATGTAAGAGTTGATAAAAAATGGCATTACATGTGTGTATTTGTTGATCTCTTTAATCGAGAAATTATCGGTCATAGTACAGACCCAAACAAAGATGAATTATTAGTTTATAAAGCATTAGTATCAATTAAAAACCGATCTTCATAACATCCAGCTATTTCATACAGATCGAGGAAGTGAATTTAAAAATAATCTTATTGATATATCGATAAGCCCTTTACAAATATTTAATATCAGTCGTTCATTAACCATGAAAGGTTGTCCTACGACAACAAAGTAGCTGAAGCAACATATAAAATCATTGGGACTGAGTTTTTCAATCGTCGTCATTTTGATAGTTTAGAAGAGTTATCAAGGCAATTTCGTGACTATGTTCATTGGTATAACTTTATTAGAATTCATGGAACCCTAAATTATTTAAGTCCAATTGAATTCAAACTTAAACACCTTAAAAAAATTGTCTAGTTTAGTGTTGACGATCATATTTCTTCGAACTAAATATAACTGCTTTTATTACTTCTTTATACTTGTTTTCTAACTTATTGATATCAAACACCATATTTGGC
>NZ_CADEPK010000313.1 GCF_902829255.1 Metabacillus niabensis
CCAAGTATCAAAATCCTTTTCCTTTACTTATCAAAAATAAGATAAAAAATAAAAGGGTTTCTCAATTAAGAGAAACCCTTTTATATCAACGTTATTCAAGTAATGACCTGTGAGGGACTTGAACCCCCGACCCCTTCCCTGTCAAGGAAGTGCTCTCCCACTGAGCTAACAAGTCGTATTTATAAGTTACATTTTCTATTATATTTATTATAGGGTTTATAGTCAATACTTTTCTAACATATCAATCTAATTTCACATTTCGACTTATTTCCCGGAAAATATAAGCGCCTCTAAATTAAGTAGAATGTAGTAATCTCCTATAGTTAAGAGGAGATTACTACATCATGTTACCTATTCATTCTTAACTTTCCACGGCCATGTTTGGCTTATTTTTTTGATCATTGTTCCGTTTCCAAATAAATTGTAACGCAAACATTGCAACAAATAGGATTAAGCCTGTAATATCTGAAATTCTTTCTGGATATATAAGCAATAATCCAGAAATGATATTAACGATTCGTTCTAGCCAGTGCATCTTTCTCATCCAATATCCGATAATTGCAGCTCCTATTGCGATCATTCCTAGAACAGATGTAAGGATTACCCATACTAATTCATACCAGGTTGCATCAATCATAAGTAATTCAGGTGATAGAACAAAGACATATGGGATAATGAAGGCAGCGATTGCTAATTTCGCTGAATCGACTCCTGTTTTAAATGGTTCTGCTCCTGCTACACCTGCTGCAGCAAAGGCCGCTAGAGCTACTGGTGGTGTAATATCCGCAATTATTCCAAAATAGAAGACAAATAGATGTGCAGATAAATCAGGTACACCTAATAGGATAATAGCCGGTGCCGCAATCGTTGAAGTGATAACGTAATTAGCCGTTGTTGGTGAGCCCATTCCAAGTATTAGTGCAGCGATCATTGTTAACATAAGTGTTGGAATTAAATATCCTCCTGCTAGATCAACTAGACCATTTGCTAGCTTTAATCCCAATCCGGTTTTTGTAACAATTCCTACAATTATACCAGCTGCTGCTGTTGCCGCTGCTACCCCAAGAGCTGTTCGTGCTCCTTCTACTAATGCAAAAACAAATTCCTTTGGTCCCATTCTCGTTTCCTTATTAATTAAACTTACAAGGATTGCGACTAAGATTGAGTATAAAGCAGCATGTGTGACGATTACGCCTGCCATTAATAAAACAACGATTGTTAGAATAGGAAGAAGAAGATAAATTTTACTAAATATTTCTTTCCGACTAGGCATTTCTTCTTTCGTTAACCCTCTAAGTCCAATTCGCTTTGCTTCAAAATGAGTCATAATCCATATTCCTGCAAAGTATAGAATTGCCGGAATTGCAGCTGCCTTAGCAATATCCCAATACGTAATGCCGTTTCCAATAAACTCAACCATGAGGAATGCTGCAGCTCCCATTATAGGTGGCATAAGTTGCCCGCCTGTAGACGATGCTGCCTCGACAGCACCAGCAAATTCCTTTTTGTAGCCAAGGTTTTTCATCATCGGAATCGTAAATGCTCCTGATGTCACAACATTTGCAACAGAACTGCCACTAATTGTTCCTTGCAGGGCGCTTGAAAATATCGCAACCTTTGCAGGACCACCAATTCTGCGGCCTGCAACTGCTATTGATAAGTCATTAAAATATTGCCCAACTCCAGTTCTTATAAGAAATGCTCCAAACAAGAGGAATAAGAATATAAAGGTTGATGAAACAGCTAATGGTGTTCCTAATATCCCGTCAGTTGTAAAAAACATCGTTTGCACCAAACGTTCTAAAGTTAATCCGCGATGAGAAAGAAAGCCAGGCATGTATTGACCAAACAAACCGTATAAAACAAAAATAACAGCAATAATCATAATCGGTAAGCCTACCGCTCGTCTTGTTGCCTCCAAAACTAATAAAATCGCTATTGCACCAACTATGAAATCTAATGTGCTTAAACGGCCTACACTCATCACAAGATCGTCAAAAAATAATGGCCAGTAAGCACCGACACCTATACTTAAAACTGCTAATATACCGTCATACCACGTAATTTGGAATTTACCTGTTTTTTGTTTTTTACGATTGGCTGGAAAAAGTAAAAAGATCAGCGACAAGGCAAAGCCTAAGTGTACAGTCCGTTGAATTTGTGCGGTAAATACACCAAAGATGGCCGTATATAATTGAAATAGTGAAAAGGCAAGCAGACCAAAAAATGCAATATATCCAAGGATACCTGTTAACTTCCTTGTCCCCGCTTCTGGATCATATTTTGCGATTAACTCTTGTTGCTCTTCTTCAGTTAATTGTTTTTCTATTTCAGCCATTAGAGATTCACTCCCTTCAATTGTTGCCAAAGCGAAATCCGTTTTAGTGAAATTCTTACCCATGTTCCAGGTTTTATATAATCTGAAAGAATGTATGTTTTATTCAAATAGATGAATTGATGATTTGCCCTCACTTGTCCGATTCTTAAATCAATATATGGGAAAATTCGCTTCATATTTGTTATCTGATATTTCCCATTCGTGACTTTAAATATTTCAACACCTTCTGCGTTAGAAGGCATTCCAACTGCAAAGTCCTCATATTCTAAAGTTGTTAGCTTAATATTCTTGGATGTTACTTCATAAGTCTCAATAACATCTGACAAATGGATTGAATGTGTATATTTTAGTTGAAAGGTTTTTTCCTCTTTTAATGGTAAATATGCAAGAAGCTGTTCACTGTCCTCATATGAGAAGGCAATCACTTTAAAAGATGGATAGTAAAACAGTAAACCAATTACGAAAAGTATGAGGGGGATAAGGATAATTATTATTGTTTTTATGATCGTTTTCTTCATCATACTCCCCTTTTAAAAAAACAAAAATTATAGTAAAGCCGATAGGTTATAAAAACCTATCGACATTCGCTTACTTAGTTATTCCTTTTTCTTCAAAATATTTAGC
>NZ_CADEPK010000314.1 GCF_902829255.1 Metabacillus niabensis
GACTTTAAATAAAAGAAAAACGTTTAGAAAATTTATCTCAAAAAAATGCTGCTACAAAGCATTCGGTTGACCGCTTGCTTTCGTAACAGCATTTTAGTTAACGATGTTGGTTATATGTATCTTTTTTTGTTAGCTTTTGAAGTAATTCATATGTCTGACGAGTTAGCGGATCAGATAAAACGGCCGATGTATTTTCGATTACTTGCTGTAATTTGCTCGCACCTGGAATAACGGCACCTATAACATCATGATAGAGGCAATATTGCAGGGCGAGTTCGGTCATTGAATGTGAGGAATCAACATTCTCAAGCTCTGTTAATAATGCTTTTAATTCATCGTTAGAATAGGAAAGATAGCCATTAGTTTGAAGTTTTAAATCTAAAGGTTTGTCTGTTAATAAACCTTTAGCGAGTGGACCACGTGCAATAACGCTGACATTATGCTCTTTAATGAGTGGAAGCCATTCTTCAGGTCTACGGTCTAGTAAGCTATATTGCATCATAATTGAGACAATGCTAGATTTTGTTAAATATTCCTTAATAACATTTGGACGTATAGAAGAAATGCCATAGTAACGAATGACTCCCTCTTTCTTTAATTCCTCAAATGCTTCAATCGTTTCATCAATTTGATCCTCAATTGTTCCACCATGGAGCTGGTATAAGTCAATATAATCTGTTTGGAGTCGTTTTAAGCTTTGTTTGACAGCTTCTTTAATATAAGTTTTAGATGGATCCCAATCCCATCCTGAATAATCCTCACGCCAGCGGTTTCCTACCTTTGTTGCTAAAATTAAATCATGTCTTCGATGCTTTATCGCTTTACCTACAAGCTCTTCATTCACGCCACGATCATATAAATCAGCAGTGTCAAAATAATTAATTCCTTGTTCGAGCGCTTTGTCAATAATTGAAATCGCATGATTTTCCTCAGTTCCTAATGACATGCAGCCTAAACCTATTTCACTAACATATAAGTCAGATTGGCCGAGTTGTCTTTTTTTCATTGCTCAACACTCCTTATAAAGCGAGACTTTGATTTAGTAAAGGTATTCCTCATATTTTATTACAAGCTAAATTTAGTTCTAATAGCTACCTTCATGTTGAGGTTAGTACATATAATAGGAAAAAGCAACATTAAAGATTTATTTATACAGTTTAGGAGTAAACGTTGATTTTACAGATTTTTCATCTTGAATCCACTCTTGAACACGAGAATAGACCTCGGAATATTCCTTTAATTTTGCACGAATCTCCCATGCTTTTCCAGTGAGAATGATTCGGTCTTCCATTCGGTAGATTTTCAAGCTTCACCCATTCCTTTCCATAAGATATGGTAGAATGTATGAAGAAACAATAGCTAATAGAACAGGAGCTGACAGTATGGAGCATTTAATAGAAAAGACGATTTCCTCAAAAGAGATTTTTAAAGGAAGAGTAATCGATTTGTATGTAGAAGAGGTACAATTGCCAAATGGAAATAAAAGTACACGGGAAATCGTAAAACACCCTGGTGCTGTAGCTGTTATTGCGATAACACCCGAGAATAAAATCGTTATGGTTGAACAATTTCGTAAACCACTCGGTAGAACGATTGTAGAAATTCCAGCTGGAAAACTAGAAAAAGGTGAAAAGCCAGAGGTTACTGCTAAAAGAGAATTAGAAGAAGAAACCGGCTATACATGTACTGATTTACGTCCACTTATTTCGTTTTACACATCACCTGGTTTTGCAGATGAGCTAGTTCATTTATTTATTACTGAAAAATTAGTGAAATTGAAGGAATTGGCACAATTAGATGAGGATGAATTTTTAGATGTAAAAGAGGTCACATTAGAAGAAGCGATGGAAATGGTTCAAAATCAACAAATTTATGATGCAAAGACTGCATTTGCAGTGCAATACTTACAACTTAAACAAGCATTAAAAGAATAAACTCGAGCAGTCAAGCCTTAGGAGTGAGAACAGCATGAATAGTTACTTTGCCGATTTACACATACATATTGGACAAACATCTTCGGGGAAGCCCGTAAAAATAACAGCTTCGAGAACACTCACATTAGAAAACATCCTAATAGAGGCAAGTGATCATAAAGGGATTGATATTGTAGGTGTGATTGATTGTCATGTACCTGAGGTTATGTTGACATTGAAGCAGCTTATTGATAATGGTGAATGTATCGAGCTAGAAGACGGGGGGATTCGCTTCCAGCATACAACACTTATTTTAGGTAGTGAATTAGAAATCTACGACCATGCGTGTAAAGGTCCGATCCATGTTTTAGCTTTTATGCCATCATTACAAAGAATGCAGGAATTCTCAAAGTGGTTATCTACTCGCTTAACTAATATAACATTAAGCTCACAACGCATTTATGAGGAAGGAAAAGTATTGCAGAGGTTTGTTAAAGACCTCGGTGGTTTATTCATTCCTGCACATATTTTTACGCCACATAAAAGCTTATACGGAAGTGGAGTAATCCGTTCATTAACAGAAGTGTTTGATGGCAAATTAATCGATGCGGTTGAGCTTGGATTAAGCTCAGATACGAGTATGGCTGACAATTTAACTGAGTTACACCGATACACCTTTTTAACGAATTCAGATGCTCATTCGCTACCGAAAATTGCTCGTGAGTATCAAAAAATATCTCTCGATAATCCGAATTTCCTTGAGCTAAAAATGGCTTTAGCCAATGAAAAGGGAAGAGGGATAGAAGTAAATTATGGCTTAAACCCTTATTTAGGTAAATACTATGAGACAACGTGTGAAAAATGTGGTGCAAAGGGTCAGGAAATTTGTGAAGTGTGTGGCAGTAATCGATTTGTTAAAGGGGTGTCAAAACGAATTGCTGAGTTAGCAGATGACATCAAGAATAATCGACAGCGTCCTCCATATATTCACCAAGTTCCTCTCCAATTCATTCCGGGCGTTGGTCCAAAAACATTGGAGAAGTTGAAAGACTTGTATGGGACAGAAATGAAAATCTTACATGAAGTATCAGAGGAGGAGCTCAAAAAGACAGTTCCAGAAAAAATCGCAACCTATATAATTGCAGCTCGAGAAGGTAGACTGCAAGTGACAGCAGGAGGAGGTGGAACATATGGGAAGGTAACAGGGATTTAGAAAGCCTATTACCTTCTTATCTTTTATAAAAGCTAATTAATACCTTAGTTAAAAAAGAACTCTAGTAATTTTTTGAATGGAAACATTGATTAGTAGGCATAGAATGGATATCCTCTCATATACTCTAGTAAGTGAATTTCGGGAGGAACTAAACATGCGACGACAACAACCAATCAGTGTCATTATTAAGCAGCATTTTAAGGAACAGTCATCTATCTATTTGTTTGTATTTGTATTGTTTTTAATGGGTGTTATATTCGGAGCGATTATTGTAAATAGTATGAATTTAAGTCAAAAAGAAGACTTATATTACTACTTGAATCGATTTTTTGGACAGGTTGCTGAAGGGAAAATTGCAAGCTCAGCTGAGATGTTTCAGCAAAGTTTTTTTCATAATATAAAATATCTTGGACTTATGTGGATACTTGGAATTTCAATTATTGGGGTACCTGTTATTCTTGTCATGCTCTTTATTAAAGGAATGGTTGTTGGATTTACAGTAGGGTTTTTAGTCAATCAATTAGGATTAAAAGGTTTTTTATTATCCTTTATCTCGGTCTTACCGCAAAATATCTTGCTAATACCTGCCTTCATAATCATGTGTTCAGTGGCAATTTCGTTCACATTAAAAATTATAAAGCAATTATTTGTTAAAAGAACAAGTAATGTAGAATCCCCTTTTTCGTTATTTTTAAGATATGTTACGATTTTCCTTTTTATAGGGGTACTTGCGATGGTTGCCTCTGGATTTGAAGCATATGCGTCACCGTTTTTAATGCAGAATGTCGTTGAAATTGTTAGTAAATAATAATAATTATAATTTAATATTGATTATTTTTATTAGATTATAATCATTTTAGTTGGACACTTTCCTCTCATATGATATATAATAGTTTTGGGAACGTGGCGAGGGAGGAAGAGTAGTTATGGAAACCCGCATTGATCGAATAAAGAAACAGTTGCACTCTGCAAGCTATAAGCTTACACCTCAGCGTGAAGCAACTGTTCGAGTATTATTAGAAAATGAAGAAGACCATTTAAGTGCTGAAGATGTTTATCTTCTCGTCAAAGAAAAGGCACCTGAAATTGGCTTAGCTACTGTATATCGAACATTAGAGTTATTAACCGAATTAAAAGTAGTCGATAAAATAAACTTTGGTGATGGAGTCTCAAGATATGACCTTCGTAAGGAAGGGGCAGAGCATTTTCATCATCACTTAGTCTGCATGGAATGTGGATCTGTTACAGAAATCGTAGAAGACTTATTAGGTGATGTAGAAGAAATTGTTGAGCGTGATTGGAAGTTTAAAATTAAAGATCACCGTTTAACATTTCATGGGATTTGCGCAAACTGTCAAGAGAAACAATCAAATAATGAGAAATAACCAAGTCTAACATGCTAAGTTAGGCTTTTTGTTTTTTCATAAGTTTTAGAATAGATGGAAATGAGAAAAATAAAAAATTAATAGGAATTTATATAAAATCAATGTATAAAGTTTGTCCTTTTTGGCATATCTTCTAATATTACTACGATTAACCTATTATGAAATTTGATCCTTCTTACCTATTATACCATTGATTAAGAAAATGTACGCAAATGGGGGTTCTATATGATTCGTTGGTTAAGAACGGCTAGAGATATGTTAAAAGTATTTATCTTGTTTACTGGATTTACGATTTTATTCTATTATGCTATCATTTGGGTGAACTTAGAGTATCAAGAAATGCATCGTTACGACCAGCCAGAAGGTGCTGCATTAAAAGTAACGAATATGGTAAATAACGAGGAAGAAAATTGGTTAAATCGATTAATGTTTTTTTATGACAATGGGGAGTAGTTTGTATTGAAGGATCAAATTAAAGATTTTATTCATTATTTAATAGTAGAGAGAGGATTGTCACAAAATACAATTGTTTCTTATGAAAGAGATTTAAAGAGCTATCAAAAGCATTTATCAGAAATTCAACAAATAGAGTCGTTTAATCATGTTACACGATTACATATTATTCAATTTTTAAAGTCGTTAAAAGAAACAGGAAAATCAAGTAAAACGATAGCGAGACACATAGCCTCGATTAGATCGTTCCATCAATTTCTACTAAGAGAAAAACAGGCTGAGCAAGATCCATCAGTTTTAATTGAATCACCACAATTAGAAAGGACTTTGCCTAAAATTCTATCTCTTCAAGAAGTAGAAACATTATTAGAAACACCTAAACTGACCTCTCCTTTAGGGTATAGAGATAAGGCAATGCTTGAACTATTATATGCAACAGGAATACGAGTCAGTGAGATGATCAATTTAAATTTAACAGATGTTCATTTAACTATGGGCTTTATCCGTTGCTACGGGAAAGGAAACAAAGAAAGAATTGTTCCGATTGGTCACACCGCAACAGATGTATTGATACAGTATTTAGAAAAGGGTCGTTCAAAGCTAATCGATGGAAAAAATCCAACGGAAGCTTTATTTGTCAATCATCATGGTAAGCGCATATCTAGACAAGGATTTTGGAAAAATTTAAAGAAGATTGCTTTAGAGGCAAATATTAATAAAGAACTAACACCACATACATTAAGGCATTCATTTGCTACCCATTTACTTGAAAATGGAGCAGATTTACGAGCAGTACAGGAAATGCTCGGTCATGCAGATATATCAACAACTCAAATATATACACATGTTACGAAAACTAGATTAAAAGATGTTTATAAACAATTCCATCCAAGAGCTTAATACGAATTAGAATGACAAAAAGTATCTGTGCTTTGATAAAGCTAACTGCCTAGGAAATAATAGGTGGTTAGCTTTTTTGCTATTTATATAAATGAACTCATTTAAAGAGCTGTTAATTTATATTGTCAATGGTAATATAAGGAGGGTATAATGATTACATTCATAGTTGTCAGACTTCTGACAAGTTCTAATTGTTATCGAAATGAATGGTCTTAGGTGAAAATAGGGAAAGTAAAATAAGAAGTAAATGGAGGAGGTTGCTATATGAATATGGATACATATAAACGAATTTTTATAATTGTCATGGATTCAGTAGGAATTGGTGAAGCACCGGATGCAGAGAAATTTAATGATTTAGGTTCGGATACATTAGGTCATATTGCTGAACATATGGGCGGACTAAATATGCCTAATATGGCAAAGTTAGGATTAAGCAATATTAGAGAAATAAAAGGTGTTCCAATTCAAGAAAAACCATTAGCGTATTATACGAAAATGAAGGAAGCTTCAAATGGTAAAGATACAATGACTGGTCACTGGGAAATAATGGGCTTGAATATAGAAAAACCATTTAGAGTTTTCCCTGAAGGATTTCCTCCAGAGTTAATTAATCAATTAGAGGAAAAGACAGGAAGGAAAATCATTGGAAATAAACCAGCTTCAGGAACAGAAATTTTAGTTGAACTTGGCGAAGAGCATATGGAAACAGGTGCGTTAATTGTTTATACCTCTGCTGATTCAGTTTTACAAATTGCTGCTCATGAGGAGATTGTTCCGATTGAAGAGCTATATAAAATTTGTGAAATCGCTCGAGAGCTAACACTTGATGAAAAATATATGGTTGGTAGAATTATTGCTCGACCATTTATCGGGCAACCAGGAAATTTCTCACGAACCGCTAATCGTCACGATTATGCGTTAAAGCCATTTGATCGCACAGTTATGAATGAATTAAAGGACAGTGGTTTTGATGTTATAGCGATTGGGAAAATATCTGATATTTTTGACGGTGAAGGTATAACGAAGTCATTACGGACAAAATCGAATATGGACGGTATGGATAAGTTATTTGAGACTGTTACTATGGACTTTAGAGGCATTAGCTTTTTAAATTTAGTTGATTTTGATGCTTTATACGGTCATCGACGTGACCCAGAAGGATATGGAAAGGCGCTTGAAGAATATGATAGTAGATTAACGGAAGTATTAGATCATTTAACAGATGACGACTTGTTAATCATAACTGCCGACCATGGTAATGACCCTGTACATCACGGAACCGATCATACTAGAGAATATGTACCATTGCTTGTTTATAGCCCGAAAATGAAGGGTGGGAGAGAGCTGCCAATAAGAGAAACATTTGCTGATATTGGAGCAACAGTTGCAGAAAACTTCAAAGTGAAAATGCCTGCATATGGAACAAGCTTTTTATCAGATTTGAAATCGGAGGAGATTTAAGGTGACGTACGAAAAAATAAAAGAAGCTGTAGATTATATAAAAGAAACGATTAATGTCCCACCAAGTATAGGATTAATCTTAGGCTCAGGATTAGGAATTTTAGCTGATGAAATAGAATCACCAATTAAAATTCCATATGAAGATATTCCTAATTTCCCAATTTCTACTGTTGAAGGACATGCCGGTCAACTTGTTATTGGTAAATTAAATGGAGCAAATGTTGTTGCAATGCAAGGAAGATTTCATTTTTATGAGGGATATAGTCTAAAAGAGGTTACATATCCAGTTCGAGTAATGAAGGAATTAGGAGTTCAAACATTAATCGTGACAAATGCAGCTGGCGGAATAAATGAGTCTTTTGAAGCTGGAGATTTAATGTTGATCACCGATCACATTAATAATATGGGAACAAACCCATTAATAGGCCCAAATGAAGGAGAATTAGGTCCACGTTTTCCAGATATGTCTGAAAGTTATGATACAGTGCTAAGAAATATAGCGAAAAAAGTTGCAAATGAACTAAATATAAAATTACAAGAAGGTGTATATATAGGAAATACGGGTCCATCCTATGAAACTCCAGCAGAAGTGCGTGCACTTCGTATCATTGGCGGAGATGCTGTCGGAATGTCAACTGTTCCAGAGGTAATTGTAGCTAAACATGCTGGATTGAAGGTGTTGGGTATTTCATGTATTTCGAATATGGCTGCAGGTATTTTAAATCAACCTTTATCACATGATGAAGTAATGGAAACAACTGAAAAAGTACGCGAAAACTTTTTAAAGTTAGTAAAAACAATTATTGAAAGAATTCGCTAAAAAAAATATCTGTAAAGGTGTGATATCGAAATGAGGATGGTCGATTTAATTGAAAAGAAACGAGATGGAAAAGAATTAACAAAGGAAGAAATTCACCATATCATTAACGGTTATACGAATGGCGATATCCCTGATTATCAAATAAGTGCACTAACTATGGCCATCTATTTCCAGGGGATGACTGATGCAGAGCGGGCAGAACTGACGATGGCAATGGCTGCATCTGGTGATACAATCGACTTAAGTGAAATTGAAGGTATCAAGGTTGATAAGCATAGTACAGGAGGAGTAGGAGATACGACGACACTTGTATTAGCTCCTCTTGTTGCAGCAGTCGGTGTGCCAGTAGCGAAAATGTCTGGAAGAGGATTAGGCCATACAGGTGGAACGATTGATAAGCTTGAGTCAATACCAGGTTTTCATGTTGAAATCGATTCAAAGCAATTCATTGAATTAGTAAATAAAAATAAACTAGCAGTTATCGGTCAAAGTGGAAATTTAACACCAGCGGATAAAAAATTATATGCACTCCGCGATGTAACCGCAACTGTCAATAGCATACCGCTTATTGCTAGTTCAATTATGAGTAAAAAAATAGCTGCCGGTGCTGATGCAATTGTTTTGGATGTTAAAACAGGAGCAGGTGCCTTCATGAAGGATATTGAAGATTCGAAAACACTTGCAAAAGCAATGGTCGATATTGGGAATATCGTCGGCCGCCGTACAATGGCTATTATTTCAGATATGAGTCAACCGTTAGGATATGCAATTGGAAATGCATTAGAAGTTAAAGAAGCAATTGACACCCTTCGTGGAAAAGGCCCAAAGGATTTAGAGGAATTATGTTTAACTCTTGGCAGCTATATGGTACTTCTTGCAGAAAAAGCTGTATCATTAGAAGAAGCTCGCTTAAAGTTAAAAACGGTAATCGAAAATGGAAAAGCGATTGAGACTTTAAAAGTATTTTTAGAAGCACAAGGTGGAGACCCGACGGTTGTCGACGATCAAGATAGATTGCCTCAGGCAAAATATATGTTTGAACTCGAGGCACAGCATGATGGTTATATTTCCGAAATTGTCGCAGATGCGGTTGGAACTGCAGCGATGCTTTTAGGAGCGGGTCGTGCAACAAAAGAATCGAAGATTGATCTAGCTGTTGGATTAGTGTTGAATAAAAAAATCGGTGACAAAGTGACAAAAGGTGAATCACTTGTCACAATCCATAGCAATACAGAAAAGATTGATGAAGTAAGGGAAAAGCTTTATGAGAGTATAAAAATAACTGCATCAGAAGTAAAACCGCCAAAATTGATTTATGCAACAATTGAATAACGATAAAAACCACGACATCAGTTATGTCGTGGTTTTTATTTTGCCAAAAGGAGTGAGCACTTTGTTTATAATATTTTTCGTTTTAGTAATAGTTGAAAATGTAGAAGAAAAGAAAAAACGGACCTTAAATTATTTATATTGCTAGTATATTTTTCCACTGAATGGAAAAAATGGTTGTATAAAGAATGGAGGGCTTATGAGATGAAACGGATACTATCATGTTTAACGCTTGTAGCTATGTTTATTGCTGGAACACCAATGGCATTTGCCAAAGAATCTACTACTGTCGAACTTGCAGATAAAGCGAAGTCAGCTGTTTTGATTGAACGCGATACAGGGATGATTTTATACGATAAAAATAGTGATGAAAAGCTTCCTCCAGCGAGTATGACAAAAATTATGACTATGTTATTAATTATGGAAGCGCTCGAAAAAGGTCAAATTAAAATGGATGAAATGGTTCGTACTAGTGAATACGCAGCTTCAATGGGAGGATCACAAATATTTCTCGAACCTGGAGAAGAAATGTCAGTTGAGCAGATGCTAAAAGGAATTGCGATTGGTTCAGGTAATGATGCATCAGTAGCGATGGCAGAGAAAATTGCAGGTTCAACGGATGAATTTGTAAATATGATGAACAAAAAAGTAAAAGAATTAGGCTTGAAAAATACTCACTTTAAAAACCCAACAGGCTTACCAGAAGAAGGTCATTATAGCTCCGCACATGATATGGCGTTAATGGCAAAGGAATTATTAAAATATGAGGAAATTACTAAGTTTACAGGGAAATATGAAGATTATTTACGTGAAGGAACTGATAAAAAATTCTGGCTTGTTAATACAAATCGACTCGTAAAATTTTATCCGGGTGTTGATGGGGTAAAAACCGGATTTACAAATGAAGCAAAATATTGTCTGACTGCTACTGCTAAAAAAGGGAATATGCGTGTCATTGCAGTTGTGTTTGGTGCAGACACACCTAAAGAACGGAATTCTCAAGTAACAAAAATGCTGGATTATGCATTTAGCCAATATCAAACACATCCACTTTTTAAAAAGGACCAATCACTAGCAAAACTAAAAGTGAGCAAAGGTTCAGAAAAAGAAGCAAACTTACAAACGTCTGAACCTATTTCTGTCCTAACCAAAAAAGGTGAAACTGTTGATGATGTTACTCAAGAAATTATGATGAAAAAGGATGTTCAGGCGCCAATTAAAAAAGGCGATGAACTTGGTACATTACAGCTTAAAAAAGAAGGCAAAGTTATTACAGAAAGTAAGTTAGTAGCAGAAAAGGATATTTCAGAAGCGAGCTGGTGGCAAATGTTTAAACGTGTAATGGGAGATTTTACGAAGTCTAGCTAATGTTGACGAATTGGCACTAGTTTTGTCATCATGCAGGAAATTAAAGTTTCAATCAAGAATGACTCTTTATCCAGAATTTAAGGAGGGGTAAAACCTTGAGTCTACAGATTGAACTTGATGTGAAAGAAACTGTACTGTGTATTCGACTCTCGGGTGAATTGGATCATCATGCAGCCGAAGAGTTGCGCGAAAAAGTAACTGATAAAATTTCGACAAATCAAATTAAACATATTGTGTTGAATTTAGAAAATTTAACATTTATGGACAGTTCTGGTTTAGGGGTTATTTTAGGAAGATATAAGCAAATAAAAGCCTCAGAAGGTGAAATGGTTGTTTGTGCAATTTCTCCTTCAGTCAAGCGATTATTTGATATGTCAGGATTATTTAAAATTATCCGTTTAGAAGAAGATGAAGTGAAAGCATTGCAAACATTGGGGGTGGCATCATGAAAAATGAGATGAACCTCCAGTTTTCAGCATTGAGTCAGAATGAATCCTTTGCAAGGGTAACGGTTGCGGCATTTATTGCACAATTAGACCCAACGATGGATGAATTGACTGAAATAAAAACGGTTGTTTCTGAGGCAGTTACTAATGCAATCATCCATGGATATGAAAATGATCCGAATGGTATTGTGTATATTTCGGTTACGCTCGAGGATGGTGTTGTCCATTTAACCATTCGTGATGAAGGGATAGGAATCCTAGACATTGATGAGGCGAGACAACCGCTTTATACGACGAAGCCCGAACTAGAACGTTCAGGGATGGGATTTACAATTATGGAAAACTTTATGGATGAAATTCAAATTGAATCTTTAGAGTCAAGAGGTACTACAATTAGATTGACAAAACATTTAACCAAAAGTAAAGCGTTATGCAATTAAAGGGAGACTTGCTATGGATGTGGAGGTCAAGAACGAGAATTCAAAGGCGCAGTTAAAGGACCACGAAGTCAAGGAATTAATTCGTCGCAGTCAAGAAGGGGATCAAGAGGCCCGTGATTTAATTATCCAAAAGAACATGAGACTCGTATGGTCTGTTGTTCAACGTTTTTTAAATCGAGGCTATGAACCTGATGATTTATTTCAAATCGGAAGTATTGGTTTATTAAAATCAGTAGATAAGTTTGATTTATCATATGATGTGCGCTTTTCGACATACGCTGTTCCGATGATTATCGGAGAAATTCAACGATTTATCCGTGATGATGGGACAGTGAAGGTAAGCCGCTCATTAAAAGAACTAGGAAATAAAATTAGACGGGCTCGTGATGAACTTTCGAAAACAATGGGAAAGGTGCCCACTGTAGCTGAGATCGCAAACTACCTAGACATTTCTCCCGAAGATGTGGTCCTCGCTCAAGAAGCTGTAAGAGCACCATCATCCATTCACGAAACAGTATATGAAAATGATGGAGATCCAATTACATTACTAGACCAAATAGCTGACCATACTGAAACGAAATGGTTTGATAAAATTGTACTTAAAGATGCCATACAGGACCTTGATGAGAGGGAAAGGCTAATTGTTTATTTAAGGTACTATAAAGATCAAACACAATCAGAGGTTGCTGAAAGGCTAGGAATATCGCAAGTTCAGGTTTCCCGGCTAGAAAAAAAGATCTTAAAACAGATGAAAGATAAAATGAATCAATAGTAGTTAAAAAGGGTGACACTTATCTCGAGATAAGTGTCGCCTTTTTGCGTTTACATCGTTTTATTCATGAAAAATTGAACTGTAAAAAGTGTTATGGACATCTTACTTCAGCGTTCGCTCGTTTCATGGTAATTATTGGTCTCCCAAAACTTGAATGATTAAAAAATCTCAAATGCATACTACCTATACAACAGTTAATTGGCATTTACAAATATTATGTCCATCTAATGAGTAAAATGTTTGTTTATATACAAATAAAAGCTCTAATGATGTTTAGTAAAACGACATCTGCATGAAAAAAATTCGGAATTAACATTGTTGAAATAATCCATCAAAATTGTTTATTTATCTTTATTCTCTAACAAGCTTCTTTACAAACCGTTACTTGAGCAAAATTAACTAGTAGGAAGTGAATGTTGATGGAAAAAACGGTTTATGTAAGACTCCGCCACCGAATACAGGTCCAGCCAAATGAAGTTATAACAATTGGAAAGCTTGCGCTTATAGTAGCTAATAAGGAATTAAGAGAAAGACTGAGGAGTATTAAAATCCATCAAATCCAACCTAAAGATAAGAGCATGGTTGTCATCGATGTTATGCATGTTTTAAAGGAAATACATAAATTTAATCCAAACTTAGATGTGCAAACAATCGGTGCAGCTCAAACAATTATTGAAGTTGTTTATGAAAAAAAGAAGCTATCTCCACTATTATTTTTTCTTGTATGGGTTTTATTGTTTATAGGTGCAGGGCTAGCAATTATGAATTTCCATGAAGATGTAAGTATGCAACAAGTACATCAGCGGATTTATCGAATCGTAACTGGAGATGAAAATCCGCAGCCCTTGTTATTACAAATACCATACTCATTTGGATTAGGATTAGGGATGATATTATTTTTTAATCATCTGTTTAAGAAGCGAATTAATGAAGAACCAAGCCCTCTAGAAGTTGAAATTTTTAATTATCAGCTTGATCTAGATCAATATGTAGCCATGAATGAGAACAAGGAGAATTTAAACGACATTGATGATCGTTAACGCGATTCTCTTAATCATTATTGGATTATCTGGAGGTCTTGTTGTCGGTTCTGGTTATGTTGCCTTTCTGGCAGTGCTTGGAATTATCCCGAGGTTAACACAGCTTACGAAAACGTATCACTTTATTCAAGCCTATGAAATGGCAATTATATTAGGTACAGTCGTAGTGGGTTGGATAAGCTTACGTAATACAGTATTCTCTCTGTCAGAACTTTGGCTCATTCCAATCGGTCTTTTTAGTGGTGTTTTTATCGGAATGCTTGCTGCAGCTTTAACTGAAGTACTTAATGTTTTCCCGATATTAGCAAAGCGTGTAGGTTTAGGAGATAAAATTCTCATATTATTAATGGCAATTGTTTTAGGGAAAATAGTTGGATCGCTTTTTCATTGGATCTATTTTGTTAATCATTAATTGGAGGTAATGAAAATGGGAAAAACCAAGCTAAAAGAGGATTATAAAAACCAGGTCAAAAATTATCAGCCTAAGCCACGATATCTAATCAATTGTATAAAAGCTTTTATTATTGGAGGGTTAATTTGTACTTTTGGACAAGTAGTTCAAAATTTTTATATTCATGTGTTTAATTTTTCTGAAAAGGATGCTGGTAACCCAACAGCAGGCACATTAATTCTAATATCTGCGATTTTAACTGGGGTTGGAGTGTATGACAAGCTAGGGCAATTTGCAGGAGCTGGTTCTGCTGTACCGATTACGGGCTTTGCAAATTCAATGACAAGTGCTGCTATAGAACATAGAAGTGAAGGAATTGTGTTGGGGATTGCTACAAACATGTTTAAATTAGCTGGAAGTGTCATCGTTTTTGGTGTTGTGGCAGCTTATATTGTTGGGATAATCCGCTATTTTTATGGATTAGCATTCTAAAAAAGGGGTGGAATTAATGAAATTAAAAGGGAAACAAACATGGCAATTTGAAAATCCATTATATGTTCACTCTAGTGGGACAGCTGTTGGACCTAAGGAAGCAGAAGGGCCACTTGGTCAATATTTTGATGTGAAATATGATGAACTTCATTGTGGCGAGGATAGTTGGGAATTAGCCGAACGAAAATTGATGCAACAGGCAATAGATGAATGTTTAAAAAAAGCAAATAAGACAACAGAAGATATTGATATATTATTAGCTGGTGATTTATTAAATCAAAATGTAACTGCTAATTATGTTGCTAGACATGCTAATATCCCATTTTTATGTATGTTCGGTGCCTGCTCAACATCAATGGAAACGTTAGCAATTGGTTCAGCACTTGTTGATGGTGGTTTTGCTAAAAATGCGATTGCGGCAACGAGCAGTCACAATGCAACCGCTGAGAGGCAATTTCGTTATCCGACCGAATATGGTGGTCAAAAACCTGATACTGCAACCTATACTGTAACAGGTTCTGGGGCAGTATTAATTAATCAAGAAAAAAGTGACATTCGGATTACGTCTGCAACGATTGGAAGGGTCGCTGATCTTGGAATAAAAAATGCATTTGATATGGGAACGGCTATGGCGCCAGCTGCAGGAGAGACAATAGCTCAACATTTTAAGGATTTAAATAGGACGCCAGATGACTATGATTTAATATTGACTGGTGATTTGTCGGGAATAGGTAGCCCTATCTTAAAGGATATGTTAAAGGATGAAGGATATGATGTCTATGAGAAGCATAATGACTGTGGGTTAATGGTTTATCGTCCAGATCAAAAAGTTTTTGCTGGTGGCAGTGGTTGTGCATGCTCTGCAGTTGTAACGTATGGATATATATTTGATGAACTAAAACGTGGGAATTTAAATCGAGTATTTGTAGTTGCAACAGGTGCATTATTAAGTCCGGTTATGATTCAACAGAAGGAAACGATACCTACAATTGCGCATGGCGTCGTTTTTGAGAGAAGCGATAGGGGTGATAGCTAATGGAGTATATATTGGCTTTTGTAGTTGGCGGTGCGATATGCATAGTAGGACAATTATTATTAGATATTTTTAAGCTAACGCCGGCACATGTAATGGCGATTTTTGTAACTTTAGGTGCTGTTTTAGATGGATTTGGTTTATATGATAAGCTAATTGATTTTGCTGGTGCAGGAGCGACGGTGCCAATAACTAGCTTCGGTCATTCTCTTTTACATGGTGCAATGCATCAGGCTAAGGAGCATGGATTTGTTGGAATTGGAATCGGGATTTTTGAACTAACTTCGGCAGGGATTTCTGCAGCTATACTATTTGCTTTTATAATGGCGTTAATTTTTAAACCGAAGGGATGATGAAATCTTGACAAAAAGACAGGTCATTCTCATTACAGATGGAGATGAATATGCTGCACGAACAATTGAATATATAGCGGCTGAAGTTGGTGGTAGAGTGATATCTCGAACACAAGGGAATCCTACTACATTAACAGGAGCAGAAATCGTTCAGCTCATCCTCCAGGCTAAAAATGATCCTGTTTTCGTCATGTTTGATGATTGTGGCATGTTAGGAGAGGGAGCTGGAGAAACAGCTCTTAAATATGTTGCAAATCATCAAGATATTGAAGTTCTTGGTATTATTGCGGTTGCATCAAAATCACATCAAACTGAATGGACGAGGGTAGATGTATGTATTGATCGATTTGGTGAATTAACAGAATATGGTGTTGATAAAAGTGGCTTAAAAGAGCATGAAATTGGGAGATTAAATGGAGACACTGTTTATTGTCTTGATGAATTAAATGTCCCCATAATCGTTGGAATCGGTGATATTGGAAAAATGGCACGTAAGGATCATGTTAAAAATGGATGTCCCATTACTTTAAAGGCTGTCGAATTGATATTGGAAAGGAGTGGGTTTCATGCCAAAAAAGGATGAAAAGATTCCGATATACGATAAGCTTTCTGACAACGAAAAATTTTTCACTGAACGAGTAGGATTGAATACTAGTTTTGATTTAGGAGTACGAAAGCTTACGATTCTTGATATTAGAGTTGATTTATATTATTTAAATGGACTTTGTGATACAAGCTATATTACCCAAATCTTAAAGAACCTTACGGCAATAAATGATAATGAAGTTGATCAATCAAAATTTAAGGAAATACTTGAAAACCGTATTGTTAACCAATCTGTAAAGCCAGTAAATACTTTGGACGAAGCGGTCGACCAAGTATTATCAGGTCTTATCGTCTTTTTAATAGATGGTATGGATACTGGCTTTGTAGTAGATGTCCGTAGTTACCCTGGTCGACAGCCAGAAGAACCGGATGTTGAAAAAATTGTGCGCGGAGCAAGAGATGGTTTTGTTGAAAACATTATTGTAAACACAGGGTTGATTAGACGGAGAATTCGGGATGAACGATTAAGATACAATATGTTAAAGATCGGAGAGCGTTCAAAGACAGATGTTTGCCTAGCATATATAGAGGATGTGGCAGATCCTGGATTAGTTGATAAGGTTAAAAAAGAGTTAAAGGCGATTGATATTGACGGAATTACGATGGCAGATAAAACGATTGAAGAATTTATTATAAAACAAGGATACAACCCGTATCCATTAGTAAGATATACAGAGAGACCAGACGTCGCAGCGAATCATTTATTAGAAGGTCATGTTATTATTATCGTTGATACGTCCCCAAGTGTCATTATCACACCAACTACGTTCTTCCATCATGTACAACATGCAGAAGAATATCGTCAAGCACCTTCTGTAGGAACATTTTTACGGTGGGTAAGATTTTTAGGGATTTTCGCATCTATTTTTCTTTTACCACTTTGGTTTTTATATGTATTAGAGCCTTCGTTATTACCTAAAGAAATAAATTATATTGGACCAACCGAAAAATCAAATATTCCAATGGTTTTACAAATTTTTCTTGCAGATTTTGGTCTTGAGTTTTTAAGAATGGCGGCAATTCATACCCCTACGGCATTATCTACTGCAATGGGATTAATTGCTGCAGCATTAATAGGGCAAATTGCGATAGATGTAGGTTTATTTGTACCAGAGGTGATTCTGTATGTGGCTGTAGCTGGAATTGGCACATTTGCAACTCCTAGCTATGAATTGGGTGTAGCAAATAAAATGGTAAGGTTAGTGTTACTAATTGCTGTAGCAATATTCAAATTAGAAGGATTTGTTGTTGGGTGTACATTATTTATTATACTTCTTGCAAGCATACGTTCATTGAACACTCCATATTTATGGCCGTTTCTTCCTTTTAATGCAAGAGCGATGTGGGAAATCATTATCCGAACTACAGTACCAGGTGCGAAATTAAGACCAAGTATTGTCCACCCTCAAAATGTAAAAAAACAACCTAGTTAGGAAGTTGCATCATTGAAAGAACAACTTATTTATGATATTGTATGTGTAATTTAATATCTGATAATTTAAAAAGTAACAGGCAGTTAATATCACTCGTGTTAACTGTCTTTTTATTTTTATACTAATTATATATTTATTCACACCTAGGTATATTGAAAGAGGGGATACAGTTGTTCTTACATGGTACAAGTGAAATTAATGAACATGGACATTTAGAAATAGGTGGAGTCGATACGGTAACTTTAGCAAAAGATTACGGGACACCTCTTTATATTTACGATGTTGCGCTTATTCGGGAACGAGCAAGAAGCTTTAAGCAAGCTTTTGAAAAGATGGGAGTTCGAGCACAGGTAGCATATGCGAGTAAGGCATTCTCATCAATTGCAATGTTTCAACTAGTTGCTGAAGAAGGGTTATCGCTAGATGTTGTTTCAGGCGGAGAATTATATACAGCAATTGCTTCTGGCTTTCCATCATCAAGAATTCATCTTCACGGTAATAATAAAAGCTATCACGAACTTAAAATGGCACTAGATCATGAAGTTGGTTGTATCGTTGTCGATAACTTTTATGAAATAGAGCTATTAAAAGGATTGTCGACACAATATAAACGGAAAATCCCGGTATTATTACGTGTAACACCTGGGGTAGAAGCACATACTCATGATTATATTACAACAGGTCAAGAAGATTCTAAATTTGGTTTTGGTTTATTAAATGGACAAATTGAGCAAGCAATTGAAACAATTTTAAACATTGAAGGAATTCATTTATTAGGCATTCACTGTCATATTGGTTCACAAATTTTTGATACAGCCGGTTTTGTTCTTGCGGCCGAAAGAGTATTTGAGAAAATTAAAGAATGGAAAGAGAGCTACTCATTTATACCTGAAGTTGTTAATCTAGGTGGTGGTTTCGGAATCCGCTATACGGAGGATGATGAGCCGCTCCCAGCAACCTATTATGTTGAGCAAATCGTAGAGGCTGTGAAAAAGCATGTAAATGAAATGGGAATAAATATGCCGGAAATTTGGATTGAGCCTGGTCGATCACTTGTTGGGGATGCGGGAACCACGCTTTATACTGTCGGCTCTAAGAAAACTGTTCCAAATATAAGAGAATATGTTGCAATTGATGGAGGAATGAGTGATAATATTCGTCCTGCATTATATCAAGCTAAATATGAGGCTGTTTTAGCAAACAGAGTTACAGAAAAACATGATAAAGAAGTATCAATAGCTGGTAAATGCTGTGAAAGTGGTGATATGTTAATTTGGGATTTACCACTTCCTGAAGTTAAAGCAGAGGATATTCTTGCTGTTTTTTGTACTGGTGCGTACGGGTACTCAATGGCGAATAATTACAATAGAATTCCTCGCCCTGCAGTTGTATTCGTCGAAAATGGAGAAGCACAGCTTGTTGTCAAAAGAGAAAGCTTTGAGGACTTAATTGTAAATGATTTGCCATTAAAAACAAAGATAACCCAAAAATAGTGATAAATTTAAATAATTAATTTTTGAACTGATTCTTGTAGTGTTTTTTCATCTACAGAGTCAGTTTTTTATATAAAAATTGTGATATGTATCGAACTGCCTTTACACACCTTGACACTGGAGGAAGTTATTAACCGAATTTTAATTAAAAAGCAGATAACATATGGTATGCTATCTGCCTTGTTTATCTCATGAAATTTTTGCATCTGCCGATATTTGGTGGTTGTTCATATTATTAATAATATGTGCACTTGCAGATTGCTCATTGCCAGTAAAAAATGAAACAATCGCATTCCAAAGAGCAATGAAAAATTCTTTTAGTTTTTGAAGGAAAGATTGTCCTTCCTCAGAATTTAAGAAGTTTGATATTTTATCTTTCGCCTTTTCTAGCTGTTGACCAACTTGATCCCAATTGATATTTAAATCTTTCATTTTGTTAAATAGATTAATAAGATTGTTAATATCTTCTTCTGTTAAGGTAATTCCCAATTCTTTTGCTGAATCCTCTATTAATGTTCTTAGTTCAGCTTCTGTTTCAGGAACACCGTTTTTTGCGATATCATCCTTGATTTTGGCCATTAGAGCTGAGGCGTTTTCTGTCCCTACTTCATCACCTAGTTTTGCTGTTGTTACTAATTCTTCATTTGCAACCTGTTTAACATCCTCAGAGATAGCTTTATCAGAGGATACTTCATAGGCTTTAATTAATCCTGTTAATGCAGCAGTTCCTGAAACTTCAAATGGTGCTGTCACATATATCGTCGCATCTTTTACTCCTGCCGTCATTAATGCATTTAAATACATTTCATCTGTTACCCAATCAATATTTTTTGTTTTGACCTCAAGGCCAGAACCCGATTTTTCAATTGTAATACTTGATGAAGAAAGTGCTTTTGATCCGATTGTTGCTTTTGAAATGTAGTTCCCTAAATATTGATGTTCCTCTTCATTTGTTACATATATGATTTGATTATTTTCTTCCGTTGCATTCATTTCTTTAAGTATCGTTTGCTTTTGCTGTTCAGTTAAGTCTTCACCTAGTGTTACAATAACCTCGCCAACAACTGCGTCTGCAAAGCTAATGGATGGAAAAGCAAATAGGCATAAGGTGAAAAGACTAAACATTATTTTCTTCAAAGGTAAAACCTCCCTGATTTTTAAACAAAAATTCATTAACATCATCTATTATAGAGTTTTTTAAAAGATGTCAATAGTATTTTTGCTGTTTTCTTCATTTTGATTTATTCTTTTTCATTTCTATAATCGTTAAAAAAGTAACAGAAAACATGTTTCCAGTTTGCTGTTTATTCATTGATTATAGTAGAATAGAAAAGTGTTTATGTCTAAATAGACGGATTAAACTTATTGGAGGTTTCATACATATGAAAAAAGCACAAATTACGATGGAAAATGGAGATAAAATTGTCTTTGAATTGTTTCCAAATGAGGCACCTGGTACTGTAGCAAATTTTGAAAAATTAGCAAATGAAGGCTTTTACAACGGTTTAACATTCCACCGAGTTATCCCTGGTTTTGTTGCACAAGGTGGTTGTCCACATGGGACTGGAACTGGTGGTCCAGGATACACGATTAAATGTGAAACAGAAGGTAACCCACATAAGCATGAAGCTGGATCATTATCAATGGCACATGCTGGTAAGGATACTGGTGGAAGTCAGTTCTTTATCGTACATGAGCCACAACCACATTTAAACGGTGTTCATACTGTATTTGGAAAAGTCATTGAAAATCTTGATGCAGTGTATAAAATTAAGCCAAATGATGTAATGAAAGAAGTTAAAGTTTACGAAGAATAAAAATGCTGATACAAAAACTGCGTTTGTTATTACGCAGTTTTTTATTTCTTTAAATTTGCATCTTTCATTTAATATCGCTAAAATAAACATTAGATCCTTCAAACCAATTTAATATTATTTCGTTTTACATTCTTCGGGGCAGGGTGAAAGTCCCTACCGACGGTGATGAAGTATTTAAATAACTTCTTAGCCCGTGACCCGTTAATTAATTTAATTAACGGTTGATCTAGTGTGAATCTAGAGCCGACAGTTAAAGTCTGGATGGGAGAAGAATTGCGCGAACCTTTGCGGTGTATTTATTATCTGTTTTTGAAAAATAGATAGAAAATACTCTTATTTGACTTACTCAAATATCAATTTCTCATTAAAAGCCCTTAGTCTATGACTTTGGGCTTTTTTTATAGGCTTCGAGCAGGATGAATAATAGAAGGAAGGAGGGCGCATAATGTTCACAGGAATTATTGAAGAAATTGGTACAATAAAAAATGTACAAGGAACTAAGGATGCCATTATTTTTACAATTGGCGCAAACAAGATCATCGAAGATATGTCGATTGGAGACAGCATTGCAGTAAACGGAGTCTGTTTAACAGTAACCGAATTTCATGCAGATTCTTTTGCCGTAGATGTAATGCCTGAAACTGTCAAACATACTTCATTATCTATGCTGAAAAATGGTTCAAGAGTTAATTTGGAACGAGCGATGTCTGCTAATGGTCGCTTTGGTGGTCATTTTGTTTCTGGACATGTTGATGGAGTTGGAAAAATTGTTAAAAAGCAACGTGTTTCAAATGCGGTTTATTTTGAACTAGAAGTAGATGAGCAACTAACTGACACATTAATATATAAAGGATCAATTACTATCGATGGAATTAGCTTAACGATATTTGGATTAGAAAAGGATAAAGTAACTGTTTCGATTATTCCCCATACTTTATCAGATACAATTCTTGGACTAAAAAATGTTGGAGATATTGTGAATATTGAATGTGATATGATTGGGAAATATCTTAAAAAATTTATTAATCAACAAGAAGTAACGAAAAGCTCCACATTGAATCTATCCTTTTTAAAAGAAAATGGCTTTTATTAATATTTTAGATTTTAACTATTGTAAAAGAAGTGCTGATTTTTGGTACATTGTTGATTGGATAGAAGGCACGAGACGATAAGAAGGCTCCCGAACAGCACAGCGCACATCTAAAGCGGAAATAGACAAGTTCAGGAAGAGCCTAGTAAGGTTTAGAAAGGGGCCATTCAAAAATGTTTCATAAAATAGAAGAAGCATTAGCGGATTTAAAAGAAGGAAAAGTTGTGATCGTTATTGATGATGAAGATCGGGAAAACGAGGGAGACTTTGTCGCTTTAGCGGATCGTATCACTCCAGAGGCTATTAATTTTATGATTAAACATGGACGTGGATTAGTTTGTGTACCTATTACAGAAAAACAGGCTAATAAATTAGATTTGTTTCCGATGGTATCACATAATACAGACCCACACGGTACAGCATTTACTGTTAGCGTTGATTATAAAACAAATAAAACGGGAATAAGCGCATTTGAACGTGCTGATACAGTTAGAGCCCTTTTAGATGAAGATACAAAGGCTTCAGATTTTAAACGCCCAGGTCATACCTTTCCATTAGTCGCAAGGGAAGGTGGGGTTTTAAGAAGAGCAGGACATACTGAGGCAGCTGTTGATTTATCAATTTTATGTGGTGCGAAACCAGGTGGAGTTATCTGTGAAATTATAAAAGAAGACGGAACAATGGCAAGAGTTCCAGATTTATTAGAACTAGCTAAACAACTTCAAGTAAAAATCATTACAATAAAAGACTTAATTCAATACCGTAATCAAAGTGAAAAGCTAGTGAAAAGAGAAATTGAAATTGACCTTCCGACAGAATATGGAGTCTTTAAGGCAATCGGTTATTCAAATTTACTTGATCAGAAGGAACATGTTGCCTTAATAAAAGGCGAAATAAATAGTGAAGAACCTGTATTAGTTCGGGTACATTCTGAATGTTTAACAGGAGATGTTTTCGGCTCTTATCGCTGTGATTGTGGACCGCAATTACATGCAGCATTGGCGCAAATTGAAAAGGCTGGAAAAGGTGTCCTTTTATACATGAGACAAGAGGGTCGAGGTATCGGATTATTAAATAAAATGAGGGCATATAAGCTTCAAGAGCAAGGGTATGATACAGTTGAAGCTAACGAAAAACTAGGCTTTCCTTCAGATCTTCGGGATTATGGAATTGGTGCGCAAATACTAAAAGATCTTGGAATCGAAAAAATGAATTTATTAACAAATAATCCAAGAAAAATTGCAGGTTTAGAAGGGTATGGGTTAACGGTAAATGACCGGATACCAATCGAAATG
>NZ_CADEPK010000315.1 GCF_902829255.1 Metabacillus niabensis
TATTTATTGCATTATTAGCAACTATGGTTTTAATGCTAGCTGCATGTGGTTCTAAAGAAGAAGCTTCGAAAAAAGAATCAACTGAAACAGCTGCGGCTGAAGATAAGAGTGCGGGTGCATCAGAGGAAGGCTCAGCTTATCCAATGACTGTATCACCGACTGTTGCTTCAACTGAAAGTGAAGAAGGCGGTTCAATTACTTTCGAAGATGAAAAATTCGAGAAAATGCCAGAAAAAATTGCCGTATTTGACTATGGCTTCCTTGATACATTAGATGCTCTTGGTGTTGAAGGAATTGTTGGGGTAGCTAAAGATTCAACTCTACCAGCTCATCTTGAAAAATATGCTTCAGATGAATATAAAAGTGTTGGTGGTTTAAAGGAACCATTACTTGAAGATATCGCTGAGATGGATCCAGATGTAATCTTCATTTCAGGCCGTCAGTCAGCATACTATGAAGAATTAAAAGAAATCGCTCCTGTCGTATTTGTTGGTACTTCTCAGGATGATTACTGGGGCTCATTCGAAGCTTCAGTAGATTTAGCAGCAAAAATGTTTGATAAAGAAGCAGAAGCAAAAGAGTATCTTGCAAAATTTGATTCAGCTTTAGAGGATATCAAAACGTTAGCTGGAAACTATGAAACATCTTTAGTAACAATGTACAATGAAGGTAAGCTATCAGGTTTCTCAACAAACTCACGTTTCGGATATATTTATGACATTTATGGTTTCAAACCAGTAACAGAGGATATCGAATCTTCTTCTCACGGATCTAATTTCGGATTCGAAGCAGTTTTAGAATTCGACCCAGAGGTTTTATTCGTTATTGACCGTACAGCAGCTACTGGAGGCGACTCTAATATCGAGGCTGATATGGAAAATGAAATCATTAAGAAAACAAAGGCTTATAAAAATGGAAAAATCATTTATTTAGATGGTCCACTATGGTACTTAAGTGGTGGCGGATTACAATCTGAGCTTGCAAAAATCGATGAAATTTTAGCTGAATTAAAATAATTAGGAAAGAGGCTGTCAGAGGGTCAGTGAAGACTGATTTTCTCTGGCAGTCTCTTTTTTGTATTTTTCCCATCAGCCACTTATTAGTAGAATAAAGAGATCGGGGAGCCGGAGTTATTTTATTGGAATGTACATGTTGTGAAAACAAGACTACCTTTACAAAAAATTAACAAAATATGGCCTTTGTTTTCCTTTTCTAGTTCAGTCTACTGGTAGGTTCTGTGATATAATGAAGCTATTAATAAAAGAAAGAGTGAAACGTTGATGAAGAAGCTATCCTATTTATTGATTGTTGTTGGTCTTTGTATCGTTGGTTATGCAGTCTGGGAAATTATTGATACAAAGATGCAAACCTCACAGTCTTTAAATGAAGCTAAAGCAATGGTTGAATCTCCACCAAATAAAGAAGTATATAAAGAAGAGGACGGAACCTTTAAACCACCAATCGGTGAGGCAGTTGGTATATTGCAAATTCCTAAATTAAAGGCGGATTTACCGATTGTTGAAGGAACGGATCCTGATGACCTTGAAAAGGGTGTTGGGCATTACAAAGGTAGTTATTATCCAAATGAAAATGGGCAAATTGTTTTATCTGGTCATCGTGATACAGTATTTCGTAAGGCTGGAGAGCTTGAAATTGGCGATACATTAAAAATCGCTCTTCCATACGGCAGCTTTGAATATGAAATTACGGATACGAAAATTGTGGAAGCGGATGATTTAAGTATTATAACTCTCCAAAATGAAACGGAAGAGCTTCTTCTTACAACATGTTATCCATTTAGCTATGTTGGAAATGCTCCACAACGCTATATCATTTATGCAAAAAAGAAGGTAGTTTAATCAGAAATGAGTCTGAGTAACCGAACACAGACTCATTTTTTTATTTCCATTTTAGATAGTCGTTGCTATAGTATCAGTAATAAATGGTAGCATGTCTGTTGGAAATTGGGCACGAACCTCAATTTTTTCTCCTGTTATTGGATGAAGGAGTGAAAGCTTTGCTGCGTGAAGAGCTTGTCTGCTAATGAGCCCTTTCTTCCCTCCATATAATTCATCACCTATAATTGGATGTCCGATAGAGCTTAAATGAACACGAATTTGATGGGTTCTTCCGGTATCGAGCTGAAGTGAAACAATGGCTAAATTATCTGATGGTAAATATTGTTTTACCACATAATGAGTGACAGCTTTCTGCCCTTTAGGAGAAACCCTCCTTCTCGTCGCATGATGTCTATCTCTTCCTATAGGTTGATCTATTTTTCCTTTTGAATGAGGCAATCGCCCTTCGACAATGGCAATATAAGTACGCTTAACGTTTCTCTGTTCAAGAGCTTGATCAAGCAGTGTCTGTGCTAAATCATTTTTCGCAAAAATAATTGCACCAGATGTATCTTTATCAAGTCTGTGAATATGTCTTACTTTTATTTGGAGTCCGTTCATTTGGTAATAGAAGGCAACTCTATTTGCTAAAGTTCCTTTCTGCTCGGGATGATTTGGATGTGTATCAATACCAGCCTCTTTATTAACGATTAACAGATGATCGTCCTCATAAAGAACTTCAATTTGCTCATATTCAGGAAGTACTCCAAAGTCTTCATTTTTAAATAAATGCAAGGACAAGCGATCCCCAAATTGAAGCTTATGATTGAGATCTGCTATCTGATCATTTTTTTTTATAGCTTTGGCGGAATTCCATTTTTGAATAAGAGCTTTAGAAGCACCAATTTCCTTTAAAAGGACATGATGTATTGTAGTATTCGCCCATTCGCTTGGCACCTTCATTTCCTGCCATTCACCAACTCGCTTCAAAATCTTCACCAACCTTTAAATATGCTTACGGCTTACTTTGTTTTCTATCTCAATCAAAGTATACAGATTCTCCTATTGGATGTACAATCTAGTTCCGGTAACACTTACCTATGCAATGTCGAAAAAGTCTATGTTATGCTATCTACTATAATGATTTTAAGAAGGGTGATTGAATGAAGGTTGTTGTTGCATCAACAGAAGAACAAGAACGTCATATAGATGAGCTAGTTGAACAATTATATACAGAATTATTTCCGAAATTTTTCCCCGACGGAGAAATTCATAAATTGAAAGAGCAGAACGTTTTAAAACCACAGGATTCCGATCAGATGTTTAATAGTAATTTGAAGGATGCCTTTCAAATTATTTCAAGTCTGCAAGCTGTCGTTGCTGTGCTAGAGCATATAGAAGATTGCAAGCATGGACAGGATTATCAAAAAATGTTCGAACGTAATTGCAAAAATTTAAATGATTATGGCTATTATTTTCCAATGACATTTTCACAGTTTAAACACGCAAAAAGTCAAAATGGGGAATTTAGTCAATACATTAAACCAGCAAATGATTGGATCGTGTAAAAAATCGGAGAGGAAACACCGCAGAAATGCGGTGTTTTTTATTTTTTGCAGGTGACAGTAGCTTCAAAATACATAATAAAAAACGCTTGATGATTCAAGCGTTCCATTAGAAAAATTAAGATTGCCAATCTGTTAATATTTTTTTGTATGCATCTTTTGTATTTGCCCCAACAGTACGTTCTACTTCTTTTCCATCTTTAAAATGAACGAGTGTAGGAGTAGATTCGATCTTGTAATCATTCCAGCCTTCTTCAAACTCTAGGATGTTGTATTGCTCAATGTCTACGCCAACCTCTTCAGCAGCTGGCATTAATTCAGGTGTTGCTCTTTGGCAATGTGAGCATTCAGGGCTAAAGAAGTAAACGATGAGATCTTCTTTATTATTGAGCTTTTCTTCAAGTTCATCAGGTAGGATAATATTTTGATAGTTTGGATCATCTAATAATTCGATTGTTGACGCTCGTAATTCCGATTTTCCATAGACATTGTCTTCTGCTTTTTTGTTATTTTGATATGTTGTAATAAAGCCTAAAGCTGCAAATAATAATACAATAATTCCGCCGAAAATAAGAATTTTCTTCAACTTAACGACCTGCCTTTTTTAGAATAGTTAAACTAGTAATGAAAATGATAATAAAAGCAATAAGAGCTAAAAATGGGATTGTAATAAAGCCAAGCCAATTTATATACTCACCTGTACATGGCACGATCCCACATGAAGCAGAATGCTCTCCTAAAAAGTCAATTTTTTGAATGCCGTAATGATAGAGCGAAATACATCCTCCGATAGCAGAGAGTATTAAGGAATACCTCGCAGCGGTTGCATCCTTTTTAAACAACCCAATTCCAAGAATAATAACTAACGGATACATAAATATTCGTTGAAACCAGCATAGATCACAGGGTGTATACTGGAGTATCTCTGAAAAGTAGAGACTCCCTAAAGTTGCGATAAACGATGTAATCCAAGCAAGTGTTAATAAATTTTCGTTTGTTTTTTCACGAGAACTAGACATGACATCCCTCACAAATTATCTATTTTCTTAAATTATAGTTGGAAAAGCTAGACCTGTAAAATAGATAGATTGTGAATTATTAAATTATTGCGTTTTTACTTTAAGTTTTTTCAATATAATGTAATTATGGATTTAAATGGAATGAAGATAGTTAAAAGTTTTTTCGATAATAGTACATATTAAAGTGAAAAGGGAACTTAATTAGGTTAGGCTTAAAACAGCAGTTCATGATAAACAAAACGTGCAAAGCGTTAAATATTACTTGCTAGTGGTTATAGTTTTCTTATTCCTATTCCATTTATACCTGATAAATAATACTAATCGTAACTCAAAAAAATCTGCTCATACTAGTTATTGAAAGGGGTGGATGAACCTTGACTACAATTCAAGAATGTATGACAAGGAATGTGGAAACTGTCTCTTCTAATCAAACAATTCAAGAAGCGGCAGAAATTATGGAGCGTAACAATGTTGGTTCGATTCCTGTTGTCGATAATGGCGAATTAAAGGGAATTATTACGGACCGTGATATAACGACACGCTCTACTGCACAGGGCCGTGACAATGAAACACCAGTTGGTCACGTTATGACAACGAACCTTGTATCTGGTCATGTTTCAATGTCAACAGAGGAAGCAGCCAAAATAATGGCACAACATCAAATTCGTCGTTTACCGATCGTTGAAAACAATCAATTAGTTGGGATTGTTGCGTTAGGTGACCTTGCAACACATCAAATGTCAGATGAAGCTGCTGGTGTGGCATTAGCTAACATTTCAGAGCCAAACAAAACATCATAATGACACATTTTAAAGGGGATTACTACTACGTAATCCTCTTTTTTCTGATCTCGAATTTTTAAGCTATACATTCAAATATTGTACGAGTGTTTACAAGAGGAACTTTAATAAAAAGCAACAAAATTTGTGAAAACTGCCTTTCTTAGTGAATTTTTATTATAATGAAATGGAAAGGAGTTGGATATTTATGATAAAAGCAATTATTTTTGACTTTGATGGTCTAATATTAGATACGGAAACACATGAATACGAGGTGCTTAGTGAGCTATACGCAGAGCATAATTGTGAATTACCTCTCGATGTTTGGGGAAAGGTTGTCGGGACGGTATCTGATTTTCACCCATTTACATATCTCGAGGAACAGGCAAAGAAAAAACTAAATCGTGATGAATTCAATGAAAGGCAAAAACAGCTTTTTACGGAAAGAATTGAACAAGAAGCTGCTCGTCCAGGTGTTGTTGATTATTTAAATGCAGCAAAATCGCTTGGAATTAAAATTGGACTTGCATCAAGCTCAAATTATGATTGGGTATCGTCACATTTAAAGCGTTTAAATTTGTTGGATCGATTTGAATGCATTAAAACCTCTGATCATGTTGCAGAAGTGAAGCCTAATCCTGCACTGTATTTAGAGGCAGCTAAATGCTTAGGAGTAAAGCCAGAAGAGTGTATTGCTTTTGAGGATTCGGCAAACGGGGCATTAGCTGCAAAGCGTGCTGGAATGAAATGTGTCATTGTCCCGAACGAGGTGACAAAGAACTTAGAGTTTTGTGAAGTTGAGCATCGCCTACAATCTATGGCAGAAATGGAGCTAAAGGAATTAATTTCGTTTTTAGAACAGTGATAAAGGGTAAGATATCTGTGAACATTTTATATTAAAGGAGAAATCACGATGTCCGAGAAACTCGATTTGTCTAAATTTGAAAAAAAGATGATTATTCGAAATATTGAAGAACGTGATATTGATGAATTATTAAAGCTCCAAGGAAAGTGTTTCCCAGGAATGACTCCGTGGAAACGAGAGCATTTAGAAAGCCATCTTGAGCATTTTCCAGAAGGCCAGTTTTGTGCGGAGCTTGAAGGGAAAATCATCGGTTCATGCTCGAGCCTACTTATCAATTTTGACGAATATGATGATCGCCATACTTGGGATGATATTACCGATAATGGCTACATAACGAATCACAATCCTGATGGATACAATATGTATGGGATTGAGGTGATGGTTCACCCAAGCTATCGACGAATGAAAATAGGACATCGCTTGTATGAGGCAAGAAAGGATTTAGCAAGAAGGTTAAATTTAAAAAGCATTATTATTGGGGGAAGAATCCCTAATTATTATAAATATGCAGATGAATTAACACCTAGAGAATACGTTCAACAGGTTATGCTTCATAAAATTTATGATCCTGTCCTCTCCTTTCAATTATTAAATGAATTTACCTTAATGCGGATAAACCCAAACTATTTACCGGATGATTTAGCTTCTGGTAAATATGCAACATTGATGGAATGGAATAATGTTGATTATCAGCCAAATACGAAAAGATATTATAAAACGGCCCATCCTGTTCGAATTTGTGTTGTTCAATATATGATGAAACAAATCAATTCCTTTGAAGAGTTTGCGAAGCAGGTCGAATATTATACAGATGTTGCTTCAGATGCTGGCTCAGATTTTGCCGTATTCCCTGAAATTTTCACAACACAATTAATGTCCTTCCTCGATGAAAAAACACCGAGCAAAGCGATTCAAAGATTGACAGAGTATACAGAAGAATATATCGAGCTATTTACGGAGCTAGCGGTTCGCTATAATGTCAATATTATTGGTGGCTCCCACGTTGTAGAGGAAGAAGGACGGATTTATAATATCGCCTATTTATTCCGTCGTGATGGAACGATCGAAAAGCAGTATAAGCTTCATATAACACCTAATGAAAGAAAATGGTGGGGAATTAGTAGAGGTGATGAAGTAAGAGTATTTAATACGGATTGTGGGAAAATTGCGATTCAAATATGCTATGATATTGAGTTTCCAGAGCTAGCGAGAATTGCAACAGATAAAGGTGCAAAAATTATTTTTACACCATTCTGTACAGAGGATCGTCAAGGATATTTACGTGTTCGATACTGTGCTCAGGCAAGAGCGGTAGAAAATCAAATATATACGGTTATTGCAGGAACGGTTGGAAACTTACCACAAACAGAAAATATGGATATTCAATATGCTCAGTCGGCGATTTTTGCTCCATCAGACTTTGAATTTGCTAGAGACGGAATCGTTGTTGAAAGCAATCCAAATATAGAGATGGTGGCAATTGGTGACGTCGATTTAGAAATTTTAAGACGTAAACGCCAATCAGGAACAGTGAATCAATTGAAGGATAGACGAAGGGACATTTATTCGATTGTATATAAAAAGGAATAAAGTGAAAAACGATCAGAGGTTGTATTTGTGGAATCCCCACTTAAGAGCAACCAACCTGATCTTTTTTTATGATGAAATGCTACGAAAAATGTAGAAAAACCTCCGATGTTAAAAACGTTAATATATGCTAAAATAGGAATGTTATAATAAGGTAAAATTGTTCGAAGGAAAGAGAAGGTACCCGTGTCTCTTTATTTTTACTACTACTTCAACGGGTTAATTGTAGGACAAAAACAAATCCAGGAGGTTAACATGAGCTGGGAACAAAGTTATATTCGTTGGAAAGAAAAGCAAGACTTAGATCCAGAATTAAAGCAGAAATTACAAGAATTAGCCGGAAACGATAAGGCGTTAGAGGACTGTTTTTATAAAAACTTAGAATTTGGTACTGGCGGTATGCGTGGTGAAATCGGACCAGGTACGAACCGCATGAATATATACACTGTCCGCAAAGCATCAGAAGGCTTAGCATCATACATAGATTCCTTTGGTGATGAGGCAAAAAAACGTGGAGTTGCGATTGCATATGATTCTCGTCATAAATCAC
Source organism: Metabacillus niabensis (assembly GCF_902829255.1). Classification (GTDB taxonomy): domain Bacteria; phylum Bacillota; class Bacilli; order Bacillales; family Bacillaceae; genus Metabacillus; species Metabacillus niabensis. Next base: position 8,204 of record NZ_CADEPK010000315.1, read on the forward strand.
CTGAATTTGCGATGGAAGCGGCAAAAACTTTAGCTTCCCATGGAATTCAAACATACGTTTTTGAGGAATTAAGACCAACACCGGAGTTATCATTTGCTGTTCGTTATTTAAACGCATTCTCTGGAATTGTTATTACAGCTAGTCATAATCCTCCAGAATACAATGGTTATAAAGTATATGGCCATGATGGCGGACAACTGCCTCCAGCAGCTGCTGACAAGGTCATTTCATTCGTTAATGATGTTGAGGATGAATTGCAAGTTGAGGTAAAGGACGAATCGTTATTAAAAGAACAAGGACTTATTAAAATGATTGGCGAGGAAATTGATGAAGCTTACACAGAAGCGCTAAAAACAATTTCTGTAAACCCAAGTCTTTCTAAGGAAGTCGACGTTAAAATCGTCTTTACGCCATTGCACGGGACAGCAAATAAGCCAGTTCGTCGTGGTTTAAAAGCGATGGGCTATGAAAATGTTACAGTCGTGAAGGAACAGGAATTGCCTGATGCAAATTTCTCGACAGTGAAATCACCAAATCCTGAGGAGCATGAAGCGTTTACTCTTGCAATTCGTGACGGACAAGCAATAGATGCAGATCTTCTTATTGGAACAGACCCTGACGCGGATCGCTTAGGTGTTGCCGTAAAGAATAAAGAAGGACAATATGTTGTTCTTACAGGAAATCAAACAGGTGCTTTACTCCTTCATTATCTTCTTTCAGAGAAAAAGGAAAACGGGAGCTTACCGAATAATGGTGTAGTCTTAAAAACGATTGTAACGTCTGAAATCGGACGAGATATAGCGAGATCGTTTGGCTTAGACACGATTGATACGTTAACTGGATTTAAGTTTATCGGCGAGAAAATCAATGAATATGAGAAATCCGGACAATATGAATTCCAGTTTGGCTACGAGGAAAGCTATGGATATTTAATTGGCGATTTTGCACGTGATAAAGACGCAGTACAGGCTGCCTTATTGGCAGTAGAGGTATGTGCATATTATAAAAAACAAGGACTTACATTATATGAGGGCCTTTTAAAAATCTTTAGTGAATACGGCTATTATAAGGAAGGGCTTCAATCCCTTACGTTAAAAGGAAAAGAGGGAGCTGAGCAAATCCAAAGCATCCTTCATAGCTTTAGAACGACACCACCAACAGAAATAGCTGGTAAAAAAATTGTCACGATTGAAGATTATCAATCAGGTGAACGCCAAGATATCACAACAGGTAAAGTGGAGAAAATTAATCTCCCAACTTCCAACGTTCTAAAGTATATTCTTGAAGATAATTCTTGGTTCTGCTTACGCCCATCTGGAACGGAACCAAAGGCGAAGTTTTATTTTGGTGTAAAAAGCGACTCACTTGAACAAAGTGACCAGCAATTAGCTGCTCTAGAATCAGGAGTTATGGCTCAAGTAAATGATTTAATCGCAGAGTTAACGAAGTAATTTTGCTTTTCGATAGCATGTGAAGCCTCTTGCGACAAATACTTTTAGAACAAATAAAAACAACGCTTAGACAAGCTATGCTTCTAAGCGTTGTTTATTTGTTCTAAAGGAAACTTAACTAGTTCACTCTCTTTATCTAAAAAAGTATTTGATTGCTTCAATACGTATTTGATGATGACAATCTTCACAACAAAATGCACTATTTCGGTTTTTCTTAAACCGTTCATACTCTTTTGATCCTTCATACACTCTAAATGCTTTCCTACAACTAAAACAAATAACCTCATATGAAAACATAGTTATCATCCTCAAATAAAATGACTTTGATGTTGCCCTAATGAGTTAATGTAAGCATGAACATTTTGCTGTGGTTTTCTCATTAATTCAATTTTAAAGCCATAATATGCGATAAGTAAAGTAGCTGGGACATAAATTCCTAAAGAAAACCGAACATTGCTATTACAAATTAGAAGAAAAGACTCATTACTAAGTAAATGGGTTTTTTGGGTGAAATTTTATTATGGTTGATTGGAGCGGAAGTACGAGACTCCTGCGGGATGCGTGGGAGAGGTGAGACCCCGAAGGTTACAACCGAGGAGGCTCACCACCCACCCCGCGGAAAGCGAGTACTGGAGCGGAGATCTACCAAAACGACTTCTCTTTCAAAAGCATCAATATTTACGAATACAGCCAAGAAACCAAAAAGATGAAATTTGAGGTAATGTTAAAAAAAATTCGGATTTTTTGTTGATGAAAACCTTTTGTTCGAACCGCTGTATTAATAAGCTTTTTAACTTTTCCTTTAGAAAACTATTTTCTTGACCGACCAGCTCACTATAGTGATTGCCTTAAATCTTTTACCTGTTAATAACAACTGCTCCATTTAGTTTCTACAGATCCTTTTTCGCATAGATTCTCGCTGATATAAAGAAAGAAATTACGGTGAATATCGCAGCAATAGCAAAAATGCTCCCTGCAAGCATCCATTGATTTTCATTTAAAGAATGAACAAAGTCAGCAACTTCCGGGTAACGTGGGTTTTCTGCTAGGTTTAATGTTATTCGGTATACCATGAAGAGAACAAACACGAATATCCCTGTTGGAATTGACGCTAATTTATATCCTAACGAAAATAAAAATGGGAAGTATACAGATAATGACAAATAGATAAGTGATAAAGCAATGATATATTCTGCAGGTGTCATCATTCGCGACGGAAATGGTGCAAATTTGAGAAATAAAAACATATATATCGTAACGAAGATTGCCGAAAGAACAAACCAGACGATGACGGAAAGATATTTTCCAATGACAATCTGATTTCTCGTCACTGGGAATGAATTTACTAGCTTTGATTGCTTATCCTCTAAGGACGTCACAAAAGCAAACGGTAAAGCAATAAGTAATAATAGATGTCTTATTGGTGAACCATCAGTAAAAAAGCTTGTAATTGGAATGAATAAGACAAGACATAAAAGATAAGTCCATTTTTCTTGGGTTAATATGTCCTTTTTAATAAGAGTGATCATCATGCTTCCCCCTAACAGTATAGTACATAATATCTTCTAAGGAAGGCTTCTCCACAACAAATTGGGGATCGTCAAGCTTTGACTGATTTAGAAGCAATGCCTCAAAGCCTAATGAACTTTCCTTTATTCCGATTATGGAAGAACGATCAAGTTGATTTAAATCATCCTTATGACCTTTTACGATAGCGTAACGATCGATGATTGCATCCTTTTCATCGCTAAAAACAAGCTCGCCTTCATTTAGAAAGGCAATATAATCAGCGACTTGTTCCAAATCCTTCACCATATGTGTCGAGAAAAAAATCGCCTTGTTTTCATCCTGAATAATTTCTAGTAAGATATCGAGCAGCTCCCGACGAAAAATTGGATCAAGTCCTGATGTCGGTTCATCCATTATGATCAACTGTGGATGATGGGATAAAGCAACAGTTAACGAAAACTTAATTTTCATTCCTTTTGATAAATTTTTGACCTTTTGGTGCTTTGACAATTTAAAGCGATCTAAATAGTGATAAAAGGTTTTATCATCCCATTGCTTATAAAACATGCTGACAATTCGTTTATTATGCTCGAGTGTAAAGTCCTCATAAAAGTAATTTTCGTCGTAAACAAACCCTATTCTTTCCTTAATATTGACGGTATCCTCCTGATGAGATTTACCGAATAAGCTTATTTGTCCATCATCGATATGAATAAGCTGCATTAAACATTGAATAAGTGTCGTTTTTCCCGCACCATTTGGGCCAATAAGACCGGTAATAAACCCTTTTTTTATATCAAGGCTGATGTCGTTTAAACTGAATTGATCATGCCTCTTTGTTACATTTCGAACCTCAACTATGTTCTCCAATCTTGTTCACTCCTCATATAGAAGAGTTAATATGCTGATTATCTCTTCTAAGTCAATATTGAAAGCCTTACTATCGTTAATGACCTTTGCTAATTGATCCTCAATGAGCTTTAATTGTTTTTCCTTTAATAATTGTTTGTTTTGTGCAGCGACAAAGGAGCCTTTACCAGGAAATGTTTCAATAAATCCTTCGCGTTCAAGCTCTTCATAAGCTTTCTTTGTCGTTATCACACTTATTTGTAAATCCTTTGCAAGCTTGCGAATCGATGGCAAGCTTGTTTTTTCCTTTAACTCACCGTGTAAAATTTGCTCCTTAATTTGCTCTTTAATTTGCAAATAAATTGGCTGATCATTTGAGTTAGTAATAATAATTTTCAAGGCCTCACCTACAATTTACTGTTTATACTGTATATGTTTAGTATATACAGTATAAACAGTGGTGTCAATATGATCATGCCAAAAAAAGACTGCCAAAGAATTGGATAGACTCTTTGACAGCCTTTTAAAAGCTAAATATTTTGGTCAAGATAACCATGTGTAAACTCGAATTCATTTGGCTCGATCGCATGGTCGATATATCTAAGCAATGAGTATAAATGTTTTTCAACCTCTTTATAATCATGTTCAAAATTATAAGCATGCAGAAACTGCTCAATTTTCTTTGAAAGGAAGTCATCCTTCGTTCGAACCATGAGGATTAACAAATTATCCCATTGGGAACGATGGGTGTAATAAAGTGCTTTATCATAATCAACACTGTTCATCTTAGATCCCTCCATCTTAAGGAGATATGATTATTGTATGTCTTGTGAAGGTTTTTTTTCTACACAAAACTTGGTGTTGCTGTTATGACGTGCTTGGCAGTGTTTTCCCACATAAAAACAACTCATTTAGGAAAGCTATGATCAAAAAGGGTGTTATCTATCGATGGATAAAAAGGGTTTATTATTTTTTGTTTTATTTTTCCTTTTGTTTGGAAGCAATGGTCATGCAGAGGTTGAGAAGCCCTATACATATAAACGAATGAAACAGGAAGTTTATCAAATAGCTAAACAATTTCACCTTGAGGTTAAAACATTTGGCAAATCTGAATTTGGGAGAGATTTAGTAGCGGTTAAAGTTGGTGATGGCAAAAAGTCTGTCCTTATTACAGCGAGTCATCACGGTCGCGAATGGCTTTCAACACATATTGTGATGAAAATGATGAAGCAGTACGCAAAAGCATACTCCGAAAGCAATGATATTTATGGGCATCACCCGCAAATACTCGATGATGTATCGATTTGGTTCGTCCCTATGGTTAATCCTGATGGTGTCATGATTCAACAAACAGGAATTCGACATATGCCTTTTTTAATGCAAGAGGTTTATTTTGATATGAACAAAGGAGAGGGTGATTTTTCTAGGTGGAAGGCAAATGGATTTGGTATTGATCTGAATCGTCAGTATCCTGCTGGATGGGAGGAAATAAAAGGAGGACAGCCCTATGCTGCCTACTCCCATTACAAAGGCGAAAAGCCGTTTGTTGCTAAAGAATCGCTGGCATTACGAGCATTTACGAATCAAATTCGTCCTTTAGCAGCGGCAGCGTACCATACCTCTGGTCGTATCATTTATTGGTACTACTTTAATGAAATTCAACATTTACAAAGAGATATTCGATTAGTTAGCGAAATTGCTGATAAGACTGGGTATGAAGTTGAATACCCACCAAGCTCCGCAACCGGGGGAGGCTATACAGATTGGTTTATTCAAACATATAAATTACCTGCATTAACAATTGAATTAAGCTATTCCGTTCACGAGACAAATCCTCCATTATCAGTATTAAAAGAAGAGTGGAACCGGAATAAAGAAATAGGCATGGTGATGGCAAGCTTTGCAAAAAATGAATTTGGAGTTGCTGAAGAATAGAAAGTAATGATCGGGAGACATTAAGAAGGAGAGAAGACTTAAGTTGGAGGAAAGTATATGAAAGCGAATTCCCGATATAACGCTATCGTATTGCTATTGTCGTTTCTCATGCTCATCACAGCTGGTATTAAAGCATACGGCGAACACAATATTCAAGAGGTCGACTATAAGAAATGGAGCAGATTAGCAATAACCTCTGTAAAGGATAACTATCCTTCAGCTGAGATTGTTGATTTTCAATATGTGAAACGTGTAGAAGTAAATGATGAAGAAACAAAAGATGTGTTTGGAATGCAGCTCAATGAGAATGGGAAACAATTCAACGTTCATGTTGATGTCATATTTAATCCTAAAACGGCAAAATTAATAACAGTCAATATTGAGGAAATCCAGGACGCTGCTACAGGTGGAACGATCATTCTTGATTGATCCATTTGTGACAGCTTTTTTATTGATTCAAGACTGTTACATAAGAATAGAGGAAGGGGAATAAAGCTCCTATCTATTCTTATGATTTTACAGTAACACTTGGATTTTACTTATTTCTGCGAAAAATACGCTAATAAGGAGCTTTGATTTTTTACTAAATCAGCCAAAGTATACTCATCCAAAACAGCTAAATATGCCTGTAATGCTTTATTAAGGACATGCTTCAATCCACAGGCAGGGGAAATAATACATTGATTTCGTTCTTTATCAAAGCACTCTACTAGATGAAAATCCTCTTCCGTTTGCCTAACAACTTCTCCAATATTTATTTCCTCTGGAGCATGTGCTAAACGGATTCCACCGTTTCGTCCTCGAACTGTTTCAATGATATTCATTTTTCCAAGTTCATAGGTAACCTTCATAAGATGGTTTTTTGATATGTTATAGGCCTCCGCAATTTCCTTTATATTCGAGAGCTCGTCCTTTGGCTTTGTTGCTAAATAAATGAGAACCCGTAATGAATAATCTGTATAATTTGTTAGTCTCATAATACTAAACCTCACGTAAGCTTCTTATTTAACTCCATTGAAGTTGTTTTAATCTTAACATATTCAGGTAAAATGTATCGATTTTAAGCATAAAATGTGACAGCTTTATTAAAGATGTATTTCTAATATTGTTTTTACTCATATTACTCTCTATTATAAAGATATATTTTAAATACATCTTTTAGGGGTTGGTAAAATGTTATCTGAACAAACGATTAAAATTGTAAAATCAACTGCACCAATTTTAGCTGAACGCGGAGTTGAAATTACATCATATTTTTACAAGTCAATGTTTGAAGCACACCCTGAATTATTAAATATTTTTAATCATGCGAATCAAAAGCAAGGTCGTCAACAAACGGCATTAGCTAATACTGTCTATGCTGCAGCTACATATATAGACCAGCTTGAGGTACTACTTCCTGCGGTAAAGCAAATTGCTCATAAGCATCGCAGCTTAAATGTAAAAAAAGAACATTATCCAATTGTTGGTGAATTTTTATTAAAGGCGATTAAAGATGTGTTAGGAGCAGCTGCAACAGATGAAATCATTAATGCATGGGCTGAAGCATATGGTGTCATTTCACAAGTATTTATCGATATTGAAGAAGAAATGTATAACCAAGCAAATTGGGAAGGCTTTAAAGCATTCAAGGTAATGAAAAAGGAAGAGGAAAGCTCGCTCATCACTTCTTTTTATCTTCAACCATCTGACGGCTCTAACGTTCCAACCTATCAGCCTGGACAATATATCACTGTTCGTCTTTCAGTTGAGGGTGAGCAATACTTATTAAACAGACAATATAGTCTTTCAGATGCTCCAGGTAATAAATACTTACGGATTTCTGTAAAAAAAGAAGGCGAAAATCCTACAACATTAGGTAAAGTCTCAAATTATCTCCATGATCATATTGGGGAGGGCGATGAGATTGAAGTAACAGCTCCAGCCGGTGACTTTGTCCTTGATACAACAGATGCGCCACTCTATTTAATTAGCGGTGGGGTAGGAATTACACCAATGATGAGCATGCTAAAAAGAACAGCTGACGAACAAAAGGATCGTCCTGTTACCTTTATCCATGCCGCAAAAAATAGTGATGTTCAAGCTTTCAATGAAGAAGTTGATGAAGCACTAAGCAAGCTTTCACAAGCAAGAAAATATCTCATATTTGAAAACCCATCTGAAGCGGATCGTGAAAATAATCGCTTTGATGCAGAAGGATTCTTAGATGAAGAAAAATTAAAAGCACTTGTTACAGATACAAACGCTTCTTTCTATGTTTGTGGCCCAGTTGCCTTTATGAAGAATACAATTGAAAATTTGGCTAATATCGGTGTAAAGGAAGAAAACATTCACTTTGAATTTTTCGGTCCATCGATTAATTTAAAAGAATATCAACCAGCATAATAATAGATAAAGAAGAGTGAAGTCTTAGGATTTCATTCTTTTTTATGTTCTTTAATTAGGAGCTTTTAAGCTTTGTTGTTTGGTTTTGCTACAGTCGTCGCGCGCGCGGAAAGCAACGTTAAATAACCTATGGGAATCAGTCAACACACCTGTCATTTAGCATCTTTTCCCTATAAGGCTCATACATTATTGTAAGAAAAGCTTAGGGGGGAGACCATGAAGGATGCTGAACAAAAATCCCTAGAATATGCAATTGCCGAAATTACCGAGATTGCGAAGGGGTTTGGCTTAGATTTTTACCCAATGAGATATGAAATATGTCCAGCAGATATTATTTATACATTTGGTGCATACGGAATGCCAACAAGGTTTTCGCATTGGAGCTTTGGAAAACAATTTCATAAAATGAAGCTTCAATATGACTTAGGCTTAAGTAAGATTTACGAGCTTGTGATAAATTCCGATCCATGCTATGCATTTTTATTAGATACAAATTCACTTATTCAAAATAAGCTAATTGTTGCTCATGTTTTAGCACATTGTGATTTCTTTAAAAATAACTCAAGGTTTAGTAATACGAAGCGTGAAATGGTTGAAAGCATGGCAGCTACTGCCGAACGAATTAAGCAGTACGAAATAGAATATGGCAGACATGAGGTCGAAACGTTTTTAGATGCGGTGCTTTCCATCCAAGAACATATTGATCCTTCGCTAGTTCGGCCAAAGCTAGCTTGGTCAATTGAGGATGTTGAGATCGAGGAGGAAGAAGAAGAACGAAAGCCTACCCCGTATGATGATCTATGGAATCTCGATCAAAGACAGGATGAAAAGCGTCCAGCAAAAAGGAAAAAACGAAAATTTCCTCCGTCACCTGAAAAGGATTTGCTATTATTTATCGAAGAATATAGTCGTGAGTTAGAAGATTGGCAGCGGGATATTTTAACGATGATGCGGGAGGAAATGCTTTACTTCTGGCCACAGCTTGAAACGAAAATCATGAATGAAGGCTGGGCATCCTATTGGCATCAACGAATAATTCGGGAGCTTGATTTAACCTCAGATGAAGCCATTGAATTTGCGAAGCTTAACGCAGGTGTTGTTCAACCATCAAAAACAAGCATTAACCCATATTATTTAGGATTAAAGATTTTTGAGGATATCGAGGAACGATATAATAACCCGACTGAAGAAATGAAGATGTTTGGTGTAAAGCCTGGTAAAGGTAGAGAAAAAATATTTGAAGTCCGTGAAGTAGAATCAGATATTTCATTTATACGTAACTACTTAACGAAGGATCTTGTTATGCGCGAGGATATGTATCTTTTCCAAAAGCAAGGCCGCGACTATAAAATCGTTGATAAAGGCTGGGAAGCTGTCCGCGATCAGCTTGTTAGCATGCGAGTAAATGGTGGGTTCCCATATATTACCGTAAATGATGGCGACTATTTAAAAAACAATGAGCTTTACTTAAAGCATTGGTATGAAGATATCGAGCTTGATCTAAAATATTTAGAAAAGGTTCTTCCATATGTTTATCAGCTCTGGGGACGCCCGGTTCATATGGAAAGTGTTTTAGAAGGAAAACCAGTATTGTTTTCATATGATGGAAAAGGGGTTTCAAGAAAGTATTTATAATGAAACATAAAACGAACGAGTATGACAGTCCAATCGTAGAGTTGGACTGTTTTCTTTATGGTGCAATAAGCTTAAGCTTGGTACATGTGAATTTACTTTCTTGAAACGATTTTAAATGAAATAATTGTTAACAGGTAGGTCTAAATAAACAACAGAGCTCTGCTGATAATAAGTGGTTCACTTCGTCAAGATTAAGCCTGTAATAATTCCAAGTCCCTCTCGTTTCTCTTATGATAAGATTGGCATCTAACAGGATTTTTAAATGATAGGAAAGCTTTGATTGTGCCATATTCATCATTGGGGCTAGGTCATTTACGTTTATCTCTCCTTTTTGTGTAAGGAGATTCATAATTTGCAATCTTTTTTTATCGGCAATCGCTTTAAATTTACCCTCATACATTTCAAACGTTTTTTCTAATGAAGCATCTTGCTGTTCTAGCTCCTTATTCAATTCTCATTCACTTCCTTACTTCATCAAAAATTTTTGATATTATTACTATATAATTGGGATTATCATCTGTCAACTTGTATAATCAAAGAAAGTCGATGAGACGATAAAAGTTTTGAAGGGGACGTAAAGTTATGCTACAAATTAAAGATTTACAACAGATACACTGGGAACAGGTGAAAGAAATATATGAAGAAGGAATCGCAACAGGAATTGCTACGTTTCAAACAGAGGCACCAAAATGGGAGGAATGGGACGCTGGCCATATAGCTGACTGTCGCTTTGTTGCCATTCAGGATGATAAGGTAGTTGGTTGGACAGCCCTAAGTCCGTTCTCAAGTAGAGCAGCATATTCAGGCGTTGCAGAGGTAAGCATTTATGTTCGAACAGAGTATAAGGGAAAAGGAATTGGAAAGCTACTATTAAATACTTTAATAAAAGCAAGTGAGGAAAGTGGATTTTGGACGTTACAAGCAAGCATCTTTCAAGAAAATATAGGAAGTATTCACTTGCACAAGCAGGCTGGATTTACAGAGGTAGGAGTGAGAGAACGTATTAGTAAGCTTAATGGTAGATGGAGAAATGTTTTACTTTTTGAAAGAAGAAGTTCTTTACAATCTTTAAATGAGTAATCAGATTAGCTTCTTTAGCAAATGGAGCCTCCTTTCGTGTGTATGATTAAAATGCAATTCACAGATAATAAGCCGAGACTATTACGTTTTAACTTTTGGCTTTATGAAAACATCCAAGGTTTATTGTTAAAAAGGAGGTACCATTTTGGCTGAAGCGAAATTGGATTCAAAGGTTATGTCTTTGCTTGAAGATAAAATTCAATTAATTGAAACCGAAAAAGGAGCTATATACTTAGTCGGACCAATAAAATTGCCTGTTAATTTATATGGAGAAACAGTAGAATTTCAGTGGTATTGCTGGTTGAATTGCGATACTGTTACAGATAATTATGAACAAATTATTAAAACATTATCGTCGGCGAATCTAGCTGAGCATCAACAATCAAGCGTTTTAGTTTATGGTGATTTTGCGGAAAATGATGAAGCGCTTATTCGCATGCATTCCATTTGTCATACAGGGGATATTTTTGGAAGCAAAAGATGTGATTGTGGCTTTCAGCTGAAGCAATCGATGAAAATGATTGTTAAACATGGGACGGGTGCGTTATTTTATCTTGCTAATCATGAAGGTAGAGGAATTGGCCTTTTTAGTAAAGCAATGGCGTATATTCTACAGGAGAATGGCTTTGATACAGTTGAGGCAAATGAAGGTCTTGGCTTTGTCGATGACGCAAGAAACTATGATGATGCGATTTTAGTTCTTAAACGATTACGCACAAAGCCAGTAACACTGATTACAAATAATCCAAAAAAATTAGCAGCATTAAAAGATGCAGGATTGCCTCTAAATGATCGGATACCATTATGGGGAGATATATCTGAATACAATGAAAAATATTTACAAACGAAGGTAAACCGTTCAGGACATTTAAGACAAAATGAAGGCTGTCCTAATGATTAACACAAAAAGCTAGCCAAGCCTATCATTAGTTAGAGGGCTTGGCTATATATACTATACAATTTGTTTTCAAGCTCTATTTTATTTTAGGCATACATATGAAATCAGACACTCAAGATGGAAATTTTCCGTTAGAGCGTCTGACTCATTTTAATTAGTCCACCGTACGATACTTTTCTACTCGAGAATCGTTAATCACTCCATCCCAGTTTAAGCCAAAGGTGAAGTCATAAGCATTTCCTTCTGAATCAATGTGTACCTCCATATCATGTGGAACATCTTCATATTGCTCTTCTACAGTCTTCATGTTAGCTGGCATTTGGAATGGGAGAAGCCCTGAAGGTTCAACATTACCTGATACAATATCAAGTATCGCTTGGTCTTGGACACCAAAGTTTACGAGAATTCCATCGACCTTACCCTCAAATTCAGCAAGTACTGACGGAGTACTCATGTTGATTGAAACAATGACAGGCTTGTCACCCATTTTCTTTTTTGTTTCAAGTACAAGATCGAGATCTTTTGTATTTGCAGCTGTGACTGTTTTACCTTTGTAAGATCTATTTGTGAAATCTTCTGTTGGATGTCCACCAGCTATACTTACTTCTCTAGCAAATTCAGCTGTATATTCGCTGTATTGGAGGGTGATTGGTAAGTAACCATTTCCGCCATTTTTGCGATCTTCAACAGAATAACCAAGACCGCCATCTGGACTTTTGATTCCAACTAGTGCAAAATCCGCTTTACTAGGATCATTTGTAACATGAAAATATTTTTTTACAACATCAAGATTAAATGGAACTGCAAAATAACCAGGTGTAACTCCTCCACCAAAGCGAGCTTTCACTGGAGGATACCAGCGTTCAGGGACATAGGCTGTTAATTTTTTATTATTCTTTGCTTTCAGTGGTAACACATGATCTTTGTTCTTGAGCATGACAATCGACTTGAGTTGTGCTTCAAAACCTGCTTCCATAAATTCAGCATTACCGACAGTTTCAGCTGTTTCTTTAACGTCAAGATAAGGATTTTCAAATAGACCTACTTGGAAAATGTTTTTTAACAATCTAACTGCTGATTCCTCGAAACGATTGCGCATGAATTCTTCTCCGTGTTCCTCAACACCCATTTGATATGCAGCTAATATATCATCAGATTCATCAACACCGCCAAATTGGTCCACACCGTTCATAATCACTTTATAGAATCGTTCTGGAACGGTAAGATGTTCAACACCCCATGACGTTCCATAACCGAATTTCTCCATATCATCGATTTCATAACCTATATCCTCGGTTATTCCCCAGTCTGTCGTAATGACTCCTTCATAACCATACTTATTTCTTAAAAGATCATTGATCATATATTTACTATATGAATTTCCAACATTCTCGCCATACTTTGTATCTTGATTCCATGAAATTGTATAGTAAGGCATAATGGCAGAAACTGAGCCTGTACCACCTTTTAAGTCAAATGCACCTTTTAAAAACGGAATAAGATGTTCATCAAAGTTGTTCCCTGGATAAACGGCGTATTTGCCAAAAGGATAATGCGCGTCACGGCCAGCCTCACCAGATCCACCGCCAGGCCAATGTTTTGCCATTGTATTGACACTTGTGTATCCCCACGCATTAGCGATTTCATCTTCTCCGCTAGATGTTTGGAAGCCATCAGCATAGGCTCGAGCCATGTCTGCAGAAAGATTCGGATCTTCACCAAATGTACCTGGGAACCGATACCAACGAGGATCAGTCGCAATGTCAATTTGCGGTGAAAGTGCTGTTGAAATTCCAAGTGCACGATACTCCTTTGAAGCAATTTGACCAAATTCCTCAATAATCTCAGGATCAAAAGTGGCAGCTAACCCGATAGACTCTGGCCACATTGAAATATCTCCGCCAGCTCCAGCGTTAAACTCTGCACTCGAATCTGAACCGTGGCGTGGATCTGAGCTATTATTTAGTGGAATACCTAAACCCAATCCTTCAGCCAAGGCTTGTGCATGATTGTTCCATTGTGCCGCCGTCTCTGGACTTGCAACACGTGTAATCAATACGTGGCGAAGATTATCATTAACTATATAACTTCTCTGAGCTTCAGTTAATTCAGCGGAATTAATACTTTGATGTGAGCTATATAGCATTAAACCGGAAATTTGTTCAATTGACATTTTTGATGATAAATCCTTGGCACGTTCTTCAACAGAAAGTCGCCAATCTTCATATTTATCTAACTTTTTATTCTTGTTCAAGTCCTTAAATGCGTATCCACCCTTAATGATATATTCAACACCTGAGTTTACTGAATAACCTAAAGTTGGACCATTTCTATTTGTGACATAGTTTATTTCACCTGATTCAACTACAGACCATTTACGTCCGTTATCTTTTGATAGCCCGGCACCTTTGCCATTATTTTTAGTATTAGCGCTGCTTCCAAAAACTGGACTTTGCATTCCTAGTACAATAGCTGCAATAGAAACAATACTTATTACTTTTTTAAAGCCTTTTAGCATAGTTGAACCTCCTTTTATCATATAAAAATCATGGTCGATGTGTCTGAAAACTTTCAGGTAATGTCTTGTCGATCTAATGGACAGTGTTTAATAAGGGAAAACCTGTATAAGCGCAATTTTAATTTTGGGTAGAGTAAATAAATTAGATAATTTTTTAAATAGATATGGACTTCAATGAAAGGACAGTTGCATCATCGGATTGAGTGTGGAAATTATAATATAAGTATTTTCTACTATCGCCTCCTTTATAATGAAAGCGCTTACCATTTCCTATTTTAAAGTATAATCAACTAGGCCAATTAAAGTATTATTAGTATTTTTTTAAGAATATCTGGATTTTTATAACATAATAAATTCAGATTGACTTACAGATTCAGGCTGAGGGCTATTGTGTGAAAATGATTAATTTTGCGAGGGGTTTTTTGGGGGAAAGGGTTTGTCTACTGTTAATGCTGTATGCAGACTTTTTTCGGTAAATTCTTTAGTCAGTCTTGCTCTTAGTAGTGAGGTTAATTCTTTAGAATTCTGTCTCTTACATGTAAATGATGATGTATCATGCCTTAACCGACAGGAGTTAGAAGCGAAATTTCATAGTAAACAGATCACACTTCAATTGGAAGGGGAAAAATCACCTTTAGGGAATTATGAACATGTTGATTGCTAAGCGCTAAATTTCTTAACAGAAGTATACACGTATAATTATCCTAGAGTGGCTAAAACTATATTTACATGATTTAGAGCAGCAGGGATTGATTACCAATGCGAACACTAAAT
>NZ_CADEPK010000316.1 GCF_902829255.1 Metabacillus niabensis
GAATATCCCTTATCCTACTCACGTCTATCCCCCTTCTTACTGAAACGCATGCTGTTAAACCTAAATTACATTCCCCTATAGCAATGTATCATTTATTTGAGTAATGACAGTTCCTTCAGGTAAATGAGAACATAAACGATCAGTAGTAGAATATTTCTCCTCATTAGAAAATAAATAAATCCCAGCACCATCGTGACAAATTGTAATAAAGGTCGTATCTGCTTCGATATTAAAAACTGGAATTGATCTTTCCTTTTTCCTTCCCCATTCCGTAACATTTCTTAATTGGAAAACCAAATTATCAGTGTAAGAAATTGCATAAAACTCATTTTGTGTTGGAAGCCAAAAGGTCTCTTCTATAACAAACATTAATTGATTTGAATCGGTAATCTTTACAGTAAAACATGGTGGCTGATAGGAATGTTTTTTTAGAATGGTATAATAGGTTCTTTTTTCCTCAAGATATTTTAACGTGTATTTAATTTTATTATCATTAAATAAAGTGATACATTCGTTCACATTATCATCATATGTAATGAAGGTAAGATACAAAGGATACTTATCCTGTGCGATTAAAAAATCTCGTAAAAATGTTTTATTTTGTTCAACATAATCACCTTCAGAACCTTCACTAATAAAATATGCAGATGCGATTTCACCATTTAACGTTATATAGTAACCAACCTCATCAAAAAATTCTTCTGTTTGTTCTTTTTCTTCAATCCATATTTCTGACATCGTTTACTCCCATCATATTTTTTTAAAAAGTAGAGTGCACTACACATAGTTATGAATAGAATACGTTTTGCAAAATATTTGGTTTCACCTTAATTGGATATGTCTAATTAGCTACACAGTTTAAAGTAATCCCGAAGGTCTTATTCTTCATCTAAATCAATCTAGCTGCTCTACCTATTTGGTTCACCCCTAGTAAAAAAGCGACTACTCTTTATGAATAACCGCATTATCTTATTATATATTTTTCATTATCTCTTATTTCATTTATCACATTAGGAATATCGTCTATAGTGTTTTTACTTGTATCAAGAAGATGTTTTTTATCTAATCCTGACTCTATAAACTCATGGACTAATACTAGACAACGTTCACCCATCCTATTCTCTAGTTTTCTCATATTATCTCTGTTCATTAAAGTTTCATTATCTGTCCATAAAACGACATAACTAACCTCTACATTTAAGTCTTTAAGCTTTTCCCTAAGCCATTTTGCTTCTTGTGGGAAGGTTACATAATCAATGACAACATCATTCCCAAATGAAATAAAATTTTTCGTCAAGCTTAAAATATTCCCCCAAATTAAAGAGAGTTCTTCCTTACTTTCCCAAGGTTTTTTTCTCCCATTAACATGCATATGACTGATGGAATCTCCAGAAATATAAGCACTCCGATATAAACTTTTTACTAGTTGTTTTGAAGTCGTAGATTTCCCAACACCAGATGGACCTGACACAATATAAACCTTGCATACTTCAGCACGTTCCATATCATCTATTCCTCTCTACAGTAGATCGAATAATAAATAGTATTCTAAATATCTAAATAACAATCCTGCTCTAATCAAACAAACCCTTCAACAAAAATAAGACCATCTCAAATGGGAGGAAACCCGCTGAATTTGAGACAGTCTCTATTTATTTAGAAAACCCTTTTACCCCTGACATTTTTAGTCTAAAGTTAATATGTCCGATCACAGATTTTTCTTTAAGAAAACAAGTTGTTCGCTGCACTATTAACAATAATGGGGCTTGTTCAATGCTAAAATACTTTTTTACTATAAATACGGATTGAGAGCATCCATGATAAAATATACAAAACAACGACGAAAACAATCATTAATAAATATAGCTGGGTGGTCGTAAAGGATAAGAATGTTTGAATGATATCCTGTAAAAAAGTATTTAAATCAAATATAAAATTACTGACAATCATATAAATGACAAACGAAATAACCCAAGCAATTAATAAATACTGACTTTTAAAGAAATAAGAAAATGGAAAGGCAATTGAAATAAACAGTGAAACAATGCAAATAATGAACAACAATTGTTCCCATTCGATTATTTCTCCGTTAATCACCCAATTTGCTATAAAAATTGTCAAAAGCACCATAAAGGTAAAAACAAATGCACCAATATATTTTGAACTGACAATTTCTTTTCGTGTATACGGTAAAGCATTCAATAAAACGTTGATAGAGGACTTTTCATCAGTAGCAAATGCTGTCATATTGATGACAATACTAAATAACACACCTATTAAGACCGTAGATGAACCAGAAAATAAATAGATAAATAGAATGGGTAAGAGTATCAGTAATATTTTTTTCTGCAATACGATATCTTTACGAATAAGATTTAGCATATTTTTCATTTCCTTTCTTTGTATAAAACATAATATCCTCAAGAGTCGGTTTCTCTATAATGACTGACTTGCCAAAAATAGCTTCTGCACGCTGCTTATTCGTTGTTAAAGCTTCAAAACCATGATTTGATTTACGAATTGCGATAAATTCCCGTTCTGTATCGCGATCCAATAAATTTGTTTCGCCTTTCACAATCGCATACTCTTCTTCAATTTTATAGTACTCTTTTGTGAAAATATGCTGTCCATTATGAATGAATGTTATATAATCTGCGATTCGATCTAAATCTGTCGTAATATGTGTTGAAAAGAAGATTGTTTTCTCACCATTTTGCATTAGATTATGAAGCAGCTCTAATAGCTCTCGACGAAATATTGGATCTAATCCAGATGTTGGTTCATCCATGATAATGAGCTCTGCATGGTGTGATAAGGCCATTGTTAAAGAAGCCTTCATCATCATCCCTTTTGAAAATGTTTTTATGCTTTTCTTTAAAGGCAGCTCAAACATTTCAACATATTGATGAAATAATGCATCATCCCAGTTTTTATAGGCAGGCTTGATCAATCGCTTCATTTCTTGCAAGGTAAGATTTTCATAAAAAATATTGTCATCAAACACAAAACCGATTCGTTCCTTAATCTCTTTTTCGTGCTTTTTGTAATCCAAACCAAAAATTGAAATTGTCCCACTATCAGGCTTTAGCAAATTCATGATCATTTTGATCGTTGTCGATTTCCCAACCCCATTTCCACCAATAAACCCAGTAACAAAGCCTTTTTTAACCGAGAGAGAGAAGTCCTTCAGTTGAAATCCACTAAAAGCCTTATTTACATGTTGTAGTTCAATTACATTTTCCATCACGATTCCTCCTTATATAAAATCGTAAGCAGTTCACTTAATTCTGGTAAATCGATTCCGATTTCTTTACTGTTTTGGATAGCAGCCATTAATTGTTCTTCGATTACTTTCATTTTTCGCTCCCGAATCATTTCATTATTTTGTTCAGACACGAACGAGCCTTTCCCAACTACCGAGTAGATGAATCCATTTTTTTCGAGCTCCTCATATGCACGTTTTGTTGTTATGACACTTATATCTAAATCTTTAGCTAACTGGCGCATTGAAGGTAAAGACTCCCCAGGTTTCAGTTCATTGGTCAAAATATGCTTTTTTATTTGGGCATAAATTTGCTCATAAATAGGTTCTTTTGAATTATTAGAAATAATAATTTGCATGCAAATACCTCGTTTTTAAATATTGTATATATACTTTATATAC
>NZ_CADEPK010000317.1 GCF_902829255.1 Metabacillus niabensis
TTTCGAAAACAGCGTTAGAGTAAAATCAATCTAATTTTTCTCCATCTAAAACTCCACTTTGACTTAAATATTTTCTTAATTCCTCATACTTACTATCTTTCCAAAAAGATTTTGATTGGATTAAATGAACCGCATCTTGTCTTGCAACCTCCAAAGCACGGTAATCATGAACCATGTCTGCTACTTTAAAAATTGGCATTCCACTTTGTTTTTTTCCAAAAAAGTCTCCTGGACCTCTTAATTCTAAATCTCTTTCCGATAAAACAAACCCATCATTTGTTTCCGTCATTATTTTCATTCTTTCTTTACCTGCCTCTGATTTAGGATCAGATAATAAAATACAATAAGATTGCTCACTGCCACGTCCGACTCGTCCTCGAAGCTGATGAAGCTGTGATAAACCAAATCTCTCAGCGTCATATATAACCATGATTGTTGCATTCGGAACATTAACACCTACTTCGACTACGGTTGTAGATACTAAGATGTTTACTTTATTTTGACTAAAGCTTCGCATCACCTCATCTTTTTCCTCAGAGGATAATCGACCATGCATAAGGCCAACTTGATAGCGACCTTTATAAAAATGTGTCAGCATGCTATGAACATCAATCGCATTTTGAACATCAAGCTTTTCTGACTCTTCAATTAACGGACAGATAACATATGCTTGACGCCCCTTCGCAACTTCCTTTTCTATAAATGTTAAAATCCGCTCAAGCATCGTTGGTTTTACCCAATAGGTTTCAATAGTTTTTCGACCTGCAGGTAGCTCATCAATGACTGAGACATCCATTTCTCCAAATGCTGTAATCGCTAGCGTCCTCGGGATTGGCGTAGCTGTCATGAACAAGACATCAGTATGCTCTCCCTTTTCACGGAGCATTCTCCGCTGTTCGACTCCGAATCGATGCTGTTCATCGGTTATGACTAAACCTAATTTATGAAACTCGATTTCATCTTGAATAAGAGCATGAGTACCTATTAGTAATTGAATTTCATTATTCTTCAATTTTTCTAGTAATTCACGTCGACGTTTTCCTTTTACTGAACTAGTTAAAAGTTCAACATTTACTTCAAAGCGTTCAAATAGCTTCACCAATGATTCCGCATGCTGTTCAGCTAATATTTCCGTTGGCACCATTAGTGCTCCTTGATATCCAGATAATATTGCTGCATAAAAGGCAATGGCAGCTATTACTGTTTTACCTGATCCAACATCTCCTTGAAGTAATCGATTCATTCGATAGGATGACTTCATATCAACTAAAATCTCATTTATTACCCTTAATTGTGCTTGAGTAAGGGAAAACGGAAGTGATTCGATAAAAACATCTAATTTTTCTTGAGGAAAAATGTGGTTTAATCCTTTTGAATTTTCACGCTGCACTTTTCTTAAAGCTTGCATCTTTAATTGAAATAATAAAAATTCCTCATAAATAAATCTTCTTCTTGCTTGATTTAACTGTTCATGTACCTCAGGATGGTGAACGATTTTAATCGCTTCTTTTCTCGGTAATAATTTATATTTTTGCAATAACTCTTGAGGCAATAGCTCCTTCACATCGTTTAAATAACTGTTTAAAGCAATCGAGACGAATTTCCTCATACCTTTTACAGTTAATTTGCCTTTAACAGAATAAACAGGTTCAATACCATTCTCGCTTTTTTTAGGACCAAATGTAAGCTCCTGAGCTGTAATTGTTTGACGATGCTTGTCCCATTTACCTGAAACAGTTACAATTCCGTTTATCGCCAGCTTCTTTTTAAAATATGGACGATTGAAACAAGTAACTGTTACCAAATATCTTCCTACCAACAAGCGAAACGTTAATCGCGATTTTTTCTTACCGAAAAAAGTGAGCAATGGTTCACTATGAACCTTCCCTTCAACTGTTACCCGTTCCTCATGATTTACATCCGCTAAATCTTTTAAATTGTTATCCTCATAGCGATATGGGAAATATTCCAGTAAATCTTCTATTGTATAAATACCGATTTCGTTTAAAAGCTGTTCTGTCTCGTCACCAACACCTTTTAGACTTGAAATTGGTTGACTAAGTGTGTTCATTACGACTATGTTGCATCACACAAACGATGATTGTGTAGATACAACTTCCCCCCTTACCACCATTTCGTTCAATGTAATTTAATTTCCTTAATATTAGTCTATCAGATTTTATCGATTTCTGTACAAATTTTACGCTTCGTTTTTCCTTAAGGCTCTTCCATTTTGTTGATGCAATCCTCTGCAGAGATTCGCTTTCCACGTGCAGTTCTGGGAGCGTTCCCGTCTTTGCGAGTCTATGTGATCACCTATGGACACGATATTTTATGCAGACGGCTCCCGTTCGTCCGATCAACAAAGTGCTTAAATACCGACAATCATCTTTTACATCGCCTATAGAAAAAAACTCGGCAAGTAGCCGAGTCTCTAGTAAACTTATTCAACAGAAAAAATATAGGAATATAAAGGCTGTTCCCCTTTATGAACTTCTACTTCAATATCCTCAAACTGTTCTTCAACAAATGCAATTAGCTGATTTACTTCTTCATCACTAGCATCTTGACCTTGAATAATCGTTAAAATTTCTTCATCTTTAATAATTTCAGTTAACAATTTTTTTGATGCATCTAATTGATTTCGATCTGTAATGATGATTTTACCATCTAAAATCCCCATAAAATCACCTTTTGAAATATCTAATCCATCAATATTTGTATCCCTTACAGCATACGTAATTTGCCCGCTCTTAACGCTTTTAAGCGCTTCGTTAAGAGTATGCTCAACGTTTTCTGGTTCTGCTGTAGGATTAAAGGCAAGCAAGGATGCCATTCCTTGAGGGACAGTTTTTGAAGGAATAACGATAACGTGAACATCCTCCACGACGGATGCAGCCTGTCTAGCAGCCATTACAATGTTTGAATTATTAGGGAGAATGATAACATTCTCAGCATTTGCATCATGTATTGCCTGAACGATGTCCTCTGTACTTGGATTCATCGTCTGGCCACCTTCAATGACGACATTTGCTCCGATGCTTTTAAATAATTCAGCAATTCCTTTACCCATTGTAACCGTCACGATGCCATATTTGCTTTTTTCAGATGTTTCCTGCTCTTTAGGTAGTGTTTGTTGTTTTTCCCCAACGATATCCGTATGTTGTTTTCGCATATTTTCAATTTTCATATTTATGAGGTTTCCATATTTTTGTCCATATGATAAAACTTCACCAGGATACTCTGCATGAATATGTACTTTAGCTAATTCATCATCAGCAATAACAAGTAATGAATCACCGAACTGACTCAAATCATTTCTAAACGTTTCTTCATTAAAAGGAGTTTTCCCCTCTTCAAAACGAACCATAAATTCTGTACAATAGCCAAATTCAATATCTTCTGTATTAATATGGCCTTGCACACCTTTGTGATGTTCAGCATTCACTAATTCATCCATTGAAGGCAATTCAACTGCATTAGAAACTTGCTCACCTTTTAGGACCGCTAAAAATCCTGCATAGACAAATACTAATCCTTGACCACCACTATCAACAACTCCTACTTCCTTTAAAACAGGCAGAAGTTCAGGTGTTCTTTTTAATGATTTTTCTGCTTCTTTTAACGTAATCTCCATAAGCTTATCAATCGATGGCTCGTTTTCAGCAGCAAGTACAGCAGCTTTAGCAGCATCCTTTGCAACAGTAAGAATTGTTCCTTCAACAGGTTTCATTACTGCTTTATATGCAGTATCAACACCTGCTTGAAGTGCTGCAGCAAATTCTACACTAGTAATTGTAGATTTTGTTTCAATTGCTTTCGAGAAGCCTCTAAATAATTGCGACAAAATAACACCGGAATTTCCACGCGCTCCCATCAGCAAACCTTTGGAAAGAGCGACACCAACCTTCCCAATATGTGCTGAAGGATTGCTTCTTACCTCTTTTGCTCCTGATGTCATCGATAAATTCATATTCGTTCCAGTATCACCATCTGGAACTGGAAAAACGTTTAATGCATCAACATATTTTGCATTTTTAGAGAGGTGGTTTGCACCCTGCAAAATCATTTCTGCAAAACGAGTACCATCTAATGTTGTAATAGACACAGGTTTTTTCCTCCTTACTACGGGTTCGCTACTCGAACACCTTGTACAAAAATATTTACGGAATCAACTGCAAGTCCGACCGTTTGATCTAACGTATATTTCACTTTCGTTTGTACGTTATGTGCGACCTCAGAAATTTTTGTACCATAGCTGACGATAATATACATATCAATAAAAATAGATTCGTCTTCCTGACGAACAATTACGCCTCTGCTAAAGTTTTCTCTTCCAAGTATTTCAGTTAGACCGTCTTTAATTTGATTCTTTGACGCCATTCCAACAATACCATAGCAGTCAATAGCAGCACCACCTGCAACAGTTGCAATGACTTCGTTTGAAATATCAATTTGCCCGTACTTCGTTTTTAATTCAATGGACATAATCTTTCCCCCTTAGGAATCGTTCGTTCTGGCTATTGTTATTTTACTATAAGCAGGTTCATTTTAAAAGGTAATCATTCCTACAAGTGCTCAGTATACTATCTACTACAAGTATGTTCAAAAAAAAAAGAAAGAACCATTCATAATTGCAATAAATCATTTCATGATGAATATTTGCTTACTAGTTTGAATGCGTATCCATAAAAAGGGAATTAATTAACCTTTTTGCTAAGAAATGAACGTCATTTCTTACTTCTTTATATTATACAACCGGTCTCTTAAACCCATCTGACGCTGCCTACGATACGCATTGTGAATTTCTCAGACTTGTGCGCTTTTTAAGATTGCAAGCGATTTGGATATTATCAAAAAAGCAGGGGCTTGGTATTCTTACAAAGATGAAAACATTGAGCAAGGTTCTGAGACTGTCTCTTATACACATTGACGCTGCCGCCGAAGAAGATATTGTAGATCTTGGCAG
>NZ_CADEPK010000318.1 GCF_902829255.1 Metabacillus niabensis
ATTCCTTATATTATCTATTATTAATTGGGGGAACTAGAGTGAAAGAGCAAGCTACACCTTCGACGAATTCTCGTAAGATTAAAAGGTCAAGGTATATTCGTATTAATTTTTTCTTTTTTCTTGTATTTCTTTTATTTGTCGCATTAATTGTTCGATTAGGAATCGTCCAAATTGTGCAAGGAGAAGAATTTGCAAAAGAGGTGGCAAAAACAGATTCAGATATTGCTAGCTTACCTGCACCACGGGGAAAGATGTATGACAGATACAACCGTGTTGTAGTAGATAATGTTAGCGTCCCAGCGATTACATATACTGTTAATAAAGCGACGAAAACTAGTGATAAGATTAAAACAGCAAAGAAGCTAGCTCAATATATCCAGTATGATGAAGCGTTTTTAAAAAAGGAAGTACAGGATCGAGATATTAAGGACTATTGGTTAGCTGCCCATCCTAAAGAAGCGGAAAAATTACTGACAAAGAAAGAGCTTAAGCTAGAGGGAAAGGAAACGTATAAATTACAGGTAGAGCGAGTCCCTAGTACTAAAGTTGAAGCGATTAAAAGTAATTTAGAGCAATTAGAACTAGCTTATTTGTACAAACGATTTTCTTCGGGATATCAGTATGAGCCACAAGTAGTAAAATCAAAAAATATTAACGGTGATGAGATTGCTTCAAATTTAACAGATGAAGAGATTTCTGCTGTATCTGAACGTCTAGAGGAGTTACCAGGAGTTGACGTCATTACCGATTGGGGGCGTTCATATCCATATGAATCCTTAAAATCAATATTTGGCGGATTAACCTCTCCTGAACAAGGGATATTAGAATCACGTGAAGAGTATTATTTAGCAAGAGGATATTCAAGAAACGATCGCGTTGGGAAAAGTTATCTTGAATATCAGTATGAAGAATATTTGAACCCGCAAAAGGCAAAGGTTGAATATGTGGCAGATAAGAGTGGAAATATTGTGTCAGAGCAAATTATAGACGAGGGTCAACGAGGATATGACTTAAAGCTTTCCTTTGACATGGAGCTGCAGATGAAGGTAGAGGACATTATTGAGGAAGAGTTGCGAGCAGCTAAAAAACTAGGTGCAAACTATTTAATGGATCGCGCATTTGTCGTTATGATGGATCCTCATAATGGTGACGTTTTAACCATGGCTGGAAAATTAATTGATTTAGAAACAGGAGAAATGAATGATTATCCTTTTGGAGCCTTTACAACTCAATATGAAATTGGTTCTACTATAAAAGGTGCAACAGTTTTGGCAGGATATCAGTACGGTATTCCACAAGGACAGTCCTTCTATGATGCTCCAATTCTACTTAAAGATACACCACCAAAGAAGTCATACATGAATATGGGGAGTACTGATGATTTGAGAGCATTAAAGCTTTCATCAAATGTTTATATGTTTCATGTTGCTATGGAAATTGCTGGTATCCACTATGTTCCAAATGGTCCTTTCCCAGCTTCTGATGAGGATTTTCAAACCCTTCGTAATTATTTTGCGCAATTTGGGTTAGGAGTACCAACTGAAATAGACTTACCAAATGAATCAAAGGGACTAGTTACTGAACCTGATACAGTTGGGAAATTACTTGATATAGCTATAGGACAATATGATACATATACACCATTGCAAATGGCACAATATGTATCCGCAATTGCAAATGGGGGCTTTCGTGTTCAACCTAGAGTTGTTACAAGCATTCATGAGCCGATAGAAGAGAATGAGTTAGGCCCAATAGCTAAAGAAAGAACACCGAAAATATTAAATAAAATTAACAATACACAGTCAGATTTTGAAAGGGTTCAAAAGGGATTTAAATTAGTTACTACTACAGGGACAGCTAAAGGTAAATTTAAACTAGATGTTGCAGGGAAAACAGGTACATCTGAAACTCTTTATTATGGACCAAAAAAATCCGCTTGGGGTAAGGAAACAAATAATTTAAATTTTGTAGGCTACTATCCATCTGAGGAACCTAAGATAGCGTTTAGTGTAGTTGTACCTTGGGCAGGTACAGAAGGATATACAGTTAATAAAAACATAGCTAATCGAATTGTTAATGCATATGCAGATCTCCAAAAAAAATATGTTACAACAACCGAAATAAATGAAAAAGATAATCAAAACGAGAAAGAGGAGGGATAACCTTCCTCTTTTTTCATTTATGGATAAAATAAACGAAAAACTGTATAGGCAATACATATAAGAGATCCTGTATATTTCACATATTTTTCATAAACTAAACACTATTCGTTCATAAATCTTAATGGTAAAATAAATGTTGTTCTAAAATAATAAAAACGTGAAGGTTTAATACTTAATATAGACCAAGTAAAGGAGGAACCAAATTGACAGAGAAAGGTGCAAGTGCATCGGAGCATCGTAAATTAAAAAAATCAAGGTATATCCGCATCAATGTTTTCTTCTTTCTTGTCTTTGTATTGTTCGTTGCCCTTATCGTCCGATTAGGTGTCGTCCAAATTGTACAAGGTGAAGAGTTTTCAAAAGAGGTTTCACGGACAGAATCTGATTACGCGAGCTTACCAGCTCCACGAGGGAAAATGTATGATCGTTATGGTAGGGTTGTTGTTGATAATGTTAGTGTCCCTGCAATTACGTATACAGTTGAAAAATCAACAAAGACGGAAGATAAAATTGAGGTTGCAAAAAAGCTTGCGAAATATTTAACATATGATGTGGAATTTTTAAAGCATGAATTAAAGGATCGAGATTTTCGTGATTATTGGTTAGCAGCATATCCTAAGGAAGCTAAAAAATTACTAAAAGAGGATGAGCTTGAGTTAAAGCCATCTGAAACGTATAAAATACAAGTGGAACGTGTTCCAGATGCTGAAGTTAAAGCATTAGAATCAGATGCTGAGCAAATGGAGCTTGCTTATTTGTACAAACGGTTTTCCTCAGGTTATCAATATGAACCACAAGTTGTAAAATCAATGAATGTCAATAATGAAGAATTATCTTCAAACCTGACTCAGGAAGAGGTTGCGATAGTATCCGAACATTTAGAGGAGCTTCCAGGCGTAGATGTTATAACTGATTGGGGAAGATCATACCCTTATGACCCACTGCAAACGATTTTTGGAGGACTAACTTCACCTGAGCAAGGAATTTTAGAATCACGTGAGCAATATTATACTGCTAGAGGCTATTCTCGTAACGAGAGGGTCGGAAAAAGTTATTTAGAATATGAGTATGAGGACTATTTAAACCCTCGGAAAGCAAAGATTGAATATACATCAGACAATAGTGGCAATATCGTATCAAAAGAAGTGATAGATGAAGGGCAACGAGGCTACGATCTAAAGCTTTCCTTTGATATGGAACTTCAAATGAAGGTTGAACAGATTATTGAAGAAGAGCTAGGTGCTGCAAGCAAAAAGTCTGGTAACTTTTTGATGGATCGTGCTTTCGCTGTTGTCATGGATCCTTACCAAGGTGACGTACTTGCAATGGCAGGGAAGCAAATTGATTTGAATAACCGCAGTGGGGAAATGCTCGACTTTGCCTACGGAACATTTGCAACTCAGTATGAGGCAGGTTCCACTGTAAAAGGTGCAACCGTTCTTGCTGGGTACCAAGATGGGATGCCACATGGACAAACATTTAACGATACCTCTTTATATTTCAAGGGTCCAATTGTGAAGAGCTCATATAGTAATTTAGGCCGAGTAAGTGATTTAACAGCATTGGAAAAGTCCTCTAACGTTTATAT
Source organism: Metabacillus niabensis (assembly GCF_902829255.1). Classification (GTDB taxonomy): domain Bacteria; phylum Bacillota; class Bacilli; order Bacillales; family Bacillaceae; genus Metabacillus; species Metabacillus niabensis. Next base: position 3,751 of record NZ_CADEPK010000318.1, read on the forward strand.
GTTCAACGTCGCGATGCGTATAGCCGATATTAACTACGTGCCATATGGTCCATTTTATGCATCTGATGAGGATTTCCAAAAGCTTAGAAATTATTTTGCCCAATTTGGTTTAGGTGTTCCGACGGGTATTGATTTGCCACAGGAATCAGCCGGTTTAATAAGTGATCCGGATCAGCCTGGTAAAATATTAGATATTGCAATCGGGCAGTTTGATACGTATACACCATTACAGCTAGCACAATATGTTTCAGTCATTGCCAACGGTGGCTCTCGTGTGCAACCGCGGATTGTAACGAGCATCCATACACCTATTGAAGAAGCAACATTAGGTCCAGTAGCGATTGAAAAAGCACCTAAGGTACTTAATAGAGTTAATAACACAAAAGAGGATATCGAACGTGTTCAAGATGGCTTTAAGAGAGTTGTAAGAACAGGTACTGCTAGAGGACATTTTGATTATGATGTAGCTGGAAAAACAGGTACATCCCAAACCCATTACTATGGTCCTAACCGCAACTATTGGGGACATGAAACAAATAACCTAAACTTTGTTGGGTATTATCCAGCTGATGATCCAGAAATTGCCTTTAGTGTTGTAGTCCCATGGGTTGGTTCAGATGCTGATCCAATAAACAAAAGAATCGCAAATCGAATTGTCGGTGCATATGTTGATTTACAAAAGAAATATGTAACAACAACCGAAATAAATGCGGATGTTAATACTACAGAAAAAGAAGAGGAGTAATTCTCTTCTTTTTCTTTTGCTCATTTTAAAAATAAACCATTCCTACTATTTTTTAACATAGTCATAAAGGATGAAAAGCAGTAGTCATTTCCTTTCATATTTTTTGAATTGCTTACACAAAATAGATGTGAGAAAGGAAGTGATGTCAAATGGCAAAGCGAACGAAGAAAAATGACCCACAGCAGAAAAACAAAAAGGGTTTTGATTCAAGCGTTATTGATTCAGAATTTAGCCATGAAGTAGGAAGTGCTGATACAAATAAAATCCACAAAGATAAAGCAAAAAAAGAAAGAGCAAATAATAATCGGAACAATTAAGGGGCGAAATGCCTCTTTTCTTATGTAATTTAAAGTGATAATTTTAAATGGAAAGTTATCCCAAAATAAAAGGGATATGAAAATCGTTAAAGTATACTTTAAAATATATGTTTTAACTACCCAGTTAGTCATTGACAAAAATTTGTAACCTCGTACACTTAATAATACATACT
>NZ_CADEPK010000319.1 GCF_902829255.1 Metabacillus niabensis
CTTTTATATCTTTATATGAAACATTTTTTATGTCTAACATCTCTTCTACCATTGTGGCTAATAGCTTTTGAGTTCCAAATACTTCATGACAGCAGCCTATTGCTTTAATCTCAGGGAAAGTTTCATATAAGGTTCTTACACATAGGCTCATAGGATTCGTATAATTAATAACCCATGCATTTGGTGCAAACTCTTTAATTTGATTAGCAATTTCAACAAAAATTGGAATTGTACGCAAGGCGCGAACTAATCCACCAGGGCCAATCGTATCTCCAACAGACTGATAAATTCCGTATTTTTCTGGCTCATGTACATCTGACAACATTTCAGAAAAAGTTCCAGGCAAAATGGAAATAATGACAAAATCAGCATCGACAAGAGCTTCCTCCATCGTTTTGACTGCTTGATACTTCCATTTTCCGACAACATCCTCTCTGTCATAAAGACGATTTCCGATCATTTCATTTTGTCGTGCTGCATCATAATTTAAATCATAAAGCTTAACTGTACCAGATAAATTTTTTTCTAATGCAAGATCACTCATTAAGCCCCAAGCCCAGCCTCTTGAGCCACCACCAATATAAGCAATATTAAGATTTTTCCCCAATGTTAACGTGTTCATTTTTGTCCTCCCTTTATTCCTTTTAAAACAAAATGATGAGTTCATCCTCGAAGATTATATGTTGTTTTTAAGGCAAATTCATCTACTTTCTACTAGTGTTTTATAGTTGGATTTGACAAGAAACGATTACAGTTTAATTGTAAAGTTTTTTTCACATTTATATGCTTATGATAATAACTGATACCTGCCTTTTAAGCTGCTATAAACATATAGTATCCTAAAAACCCCAACATTGTTAACGTGTTCATTTTTGTTCATAGTTTTAATTAAGAATTGTGTTAATCTTCGAAGATTACTTCTCTTGATTATTTAATTCGTTATCTAACACAGTAATCCTTCCTTTGCTTTCAATTATTTTTATAAATTTAGGACGTTCATTCGGTGATTTATTTGGTGAATGTAATGTTAACATGAGGTTTCCATTAAATGTTTGAAAAATCATACCATGACCGCCATCGTTTTTGTAAATCGGTATTTCGTCATGAAGCCAAGGACCAGTAATTTTCCCGGTTAACGACCTAGATATTCCTTGTGCATAGACATTATTGACAAAACTTGCCCATAGCATCATTAAGTCACCATTTTCAGCTTGATATATAAATGGACCATCTGTTACATAATTTGTTTTTGTTGTTCTCTTTGGATGTGAAAAAGCTGTTGGCCAGCTTGCTTCAGATGCACGAAATAATATTATTGGATCAGCAACTGCTTCTTTTAAATTGTCTGATAATTTAACAGCACATATTTCTCCATCTGCAACCTCCACCCATTCATGACAAAAAATCATCCAAGGTTGACCTTCTTTATCAACATAAAGAGTTCCATCAAGCGAATCCCATTCTTTTGGCGTTATAGGTCCGATACTATGTGGTTCAAATGGTCCGATTAAACGTTCAGAACATAGTATTGCAGTTCCGCGACGTTGATTATCCTTTCGTAAAAATGTCGCAAACATATAATACTTTCCTCGATATTCATGAACCTCAGGTGCCCAGAAATTCTCCTCAGAGTAAAAGCTGTCATTTGCTCTAAAAACAGGAAAAGGTCCTTCCCAATTTTCAAGATCAGTCCCTATATAAACATCAAACCCAGTCCCCTTTCTCCAAATATTTTTATCAGTGCTTCCATATAAATAGTACTTTCCATCGAGTTGATTTGGAAAGATAAATGGGTCTCTTATTTGAATTGAATGATTTTTCAACACCATTATTTCTCCTTTCTGGATTCAATTTTTTTATTCCATTGTTAAATTTTCTTTATACACTCACATCTCATTAGTAAGAGACTATCTTAATGGATGGAGTCCCTCAGCTTGAATTACCCATTCTCCGTTCTGTGGGAATCCTGGTGCGTGCTCTGTAATTGCACCCTCCCAACCACGTGCCATCATTGCGACGGCTGTCAATAAGCCACCGTTTCCAGGTAGATATGCCGTCAAACTTGGACTTTGATAATTATGTCCATTAGGCAAATATGTGTTTTTAGTAGCATTCATTAAAAGAAATTCAATCGCTAGCTCCGGTTCACCTAGGCGTGCAGCTGTCATGGCGCACATAGGAAAGTCCCAGCCCCATGCACTTTCCCATTGCCATTCATTGCGAACTTTCTGTAGTGTTTGTTTCATGATTTTTTTATCGATTAAGCTTCCGGGCAAAATTCCTAACGCTCCAACCATCGATGGGTGGTCATGATTATATGAGGTAAATGTATCCAGACATCCTTCATGTGCAAGATAAACACCATTATGTTGTGGTGGAGAAGCTATGTTTTTGATTATTTCCTCCCATTTTGCTGGAACAGGTTCATTAAGACGTTCTAGCCACTTTTTAGCAATCGTTAAACCATATTTCCAATATTCAAGCTCATACGGTGGATTAAAACTTGATTCCGGTTTATGGCATTCCTGTGCTGGAATTAATGGCGGGCCAAGTATAAATGCATGTTTTTTAGCATCCCATACGGAGAAAGAAGCCATAAAATTAGCTGTTTCGATGACAATTCCTCTCCACTTCTCTACTATATCCTTTGAAGGATTTTCCTGATATAAAAGCTCAAGCAATGACAGGAGATGTGGTTGCTGCCAAATTAATACTGGTGCAATTGGTGAAGGACTTTGTCTTCCATCAATCCCGACCATTTTTGGCCACCGCGCACCTTTATAGCCTTGAGATGTCGCTAATTCCTTGGCAATTGGCAATATCCTTTTATACCATTGTAAGCTTTTCTTTAATAAATGCCCCCTTCCCCACAATGGAAAATGGGCTCCGTGCCACCAATGCATTTCTAAATGAAACTTCCCAAACCAGCTATTATACATATATCCGGTTTCTTGAGGTGGGCTTGATCCACTGCAATGAATCGCAGTAAGAAATTGCGATAAAATAACTCTTCTTTCTAGCTCATTTGCTCTTTCATCACTACTTTTTGAAAAATCAATAGCAGCCCCACTGTTCCAAAATGTAAACCAATAATGTTTACTTTCCGCTAATATTTCGTCAAATGAATAAGGGTTTCTTCCTTCTTTTGAAAAAGAAACCGAAAATGTAAGCTCCTCTGTTTCATTCGTTGGAGTAAGCCAATATTCATGCTCATTAACTGTTCGAATAACCCCAGCACTCCATTGCCAACTAACAAAATAGTTATCTTCATCCATTATCCTATAAAGCTTTAAAGCATTTGTGTTCTTTTCTTTTATGATCGTTTTATGGGCATTATTATCCTGCCAATTTAAGTGAATCGACTCCTCCCATATCTTAGAATTCATAGTCGGTGCAGGAAATCGAATCATAATTTGCAGTCTTTCATTAGTGATTAGTGGAGAAATTACTTTTACAGCTACCTGATCACGAGTTGGATGACATACTGTTGTGACAAAAACAGGTTGATTTTCAACAGTAAATTCACTAAGCAAGACCCCTTCCCATAAATTGAGCTGTTGTTTAATCGCTGTTATATCATGAATCTCTACTTGCTTGTAATTCTCTTTTAATAAGCGAAAAGAGATTTGCCCTAGCTGAAGTCTATGGGGATTTTGTCTTAACCAATGGTAAGCATCTTCACTATCTTCAGAATAAAGTGGATATGCAACATTGCGATTATGAAAGCTGAACGTTTTCTGCTTTATATCTTCTAAACGATATTTTGTTTGAGAATCTGTATAATGCCAGCCCCATTCAGACTGTGTACCTAATGGAACATCGTATTCATTTGGAAAAGTTTGCAGACCTGTGAAATCAGCTGTGAATGCGAACTCTCCATTCCCTACGGATAAAGGTGATAAAGGTTCGACTCGATAAATTAATGGATTATGTCTACTAACTAATTTTTTTCGATCGATCAACATCTTCACCCCTTACATTTTATAAAACTCGGATGGACTAACCCCTGTTATTGATTTGAATACTTGGCTAAAATAAGTGGGATTTTGATACCCGACCATTTCACTTACTTCATAAACCATATAATGCTGCTGACGTAATTTTTCCTTTGCCTTTTCAATTCGAAATCTATTTAAATATGTTACAAAGGTCTCACCTGTTACCTTTTTAAATAACTGGGATAGATAGTTTTTATTCACATATAAGGAATCAGCAATTTCTGCTAGGGTGATTTCTTGATCATAATAATTTTGGACGTATTCCTTCACTCCTCTAATAAGCTTATTGCTTTTCTTTCCGATAAGCTCATCTTTCACTTGATTATGCCATTCAACAAGCTTAGAGCTCATCCAACTCATTAAATCCTTTGAAGTATGCTGCTGATAAATTAACATAACATTCTCTGCCATTTTAAACGAATTTTCTGTCGCCCGTTCTTCCGAATAGTATTCAAGCATTAACGCATTAATAATGCTAAAACAAATATTTTGAACAATGTACAATGGTGTATTTTCCGTCATCACATATGTTTCGAATTTTCCCCAAATTTTTAATATATGATTATATTCCTTGTTAGAGATAGCAGTTTTTATTTCTTTTAATGTATCAAAAGGATAAGAAAATCGATCATTTTCATTTTTACTTTTAATTTCATCATATGTAATAACCTGATTAATTTCTTGATATTCAGCAACTTCCAACGCTTTTTGGCTTTCTAGAAAACTATTATTTAGCTCGTTCAATCCTTTTTTCTCCTGACCTACACCAACATTTGATGATAGCTTCAAATAGCGAAGGATGTTTTCAATTAATATTTGTGAGAGATGGCAGCTAAACTTTGTTAGGTTAACGGTGTCTGCTTTCGCAATAAATACAAGAACAAAACTTGAATCTGAGTAATCAATGATGTTTACCTCTGCTTTATCTAACATTTCCTCCTCACCTGAGATTATCTCTCTCATAA
>NZ_CADEPK010000320.1 GCF_902829255.1 Metabacillus niabensis
GTCCCCCGCAACGTTAAAGCTTTAACGTGCTGGGGGACTGTCCCCACCTCTCTATTTAACTGCTCCTTCTGATATCCCTTTAATAATGTATTTTTGGAGAAACATGTATACGACAATAATTGGGATGATGGCGATTACTAATGCAGCTAGTGCTAAATGCCATTGTTTTGAATATTCCCCGAAGAAGTAGAACATTTTTAACGGAATCGTGTACATTCCTTCTTTGTTTATCACCAAGGATGGTAATAAATAATCGTTCCAAAACCAAATCGCATTCAACACAATCACAGTAACTGTTGTTGATTTTAGCATCGGCATAATAATATACCAGTACACTTGGAATCGATTGCATCCATCTATGATAGCCGCCTCATCTAACGCCATCGGGATTCCTCTGAGGGCGCCGAAATATAAAAAGACAGCTAAGCTTGAGCCCAATCCTAGGTACATAATCATCAGTCCACCACGATTTAACATATCAACCGAGCCGAATATCGAAACCAATGGAATCATAATGGACTGAAATGGAATGAGCATACAAATCGCAAAGATAAAATAAATAATCGAGCTTGTTTTTCCTTGTCTACGCGAAAGTGCGTAAGCAGCCATTGAGGTAAAGATACAAATAAGAAAAATGCTGCAAACCGTAATAAATACGGAGTTCAAAAAACTATGAACAAAATCCAACGCCTCAAATGCTTCTGGATAGTTTTCAACTGTTCCTTCAGAAGGGAAGCCAAGAGTGTTCACAAAAATCTCAGCTTTTGTTTTGAATGAGTTCACAATAACTAAATAAAATGGATAAAACCAGAATATGGACAAGATAATCCCGAGAACGACAAGACCAATTGTTTTTACTTTATGCTGTGCCATCATAGGTCAATCTCCCTTTTTCTCGTCAAATATAATTGGATGACCGAGATTGCAGTAATAATAAGCAGGAAGATAATTGCCTTTGCTTGGGCATACCCCATATCTTGAACCTTAAAGGCCGTATCGTAAATATTCATTGTCGCCATTTGCGTAGAGCTAAACGGCCCTCCTGCTGTTAAAGCCATGTTTTGGTCATACACTTTAAATGCATTCGATAATGATAAAAACAAGCTAACTGTAAAGGCCGGTGCAAGAAGGGGAAATTTAATCTTCCAAAATCTCTGCCATATATTTGCCCCATCGATTGTAGAAGCTTCATTTAATTCATCTGGGATATTATTTAGAAATGAAATATAGATAATCATAATATAGCCGCTCATCTGCCAAATAAACAAAATGACTAAGCCCCAAAAGCCTGTTTCGGTAGTTGATAGCCAGCCTTTAAAAAAGTTTAGCCCTGTTAAATCAGCGATTCCCTCAAATGCCTTCAAAAAGATAAACTGCCAAATAAAACCTAGAATAATTCCACCAATTAGGTTAGGCATAAAAAAGATGGTGCGGAAAACTGTATTAAATTTCCCCATTTTTTGTGTGACAAATAACGCCAACAGCAAGCCAATAATATTAATGCCAATGACAGACGCAATCGAAAATCCACCGGTAAACATGAGGCTGTAGAGAAACTGATCATCCTTTAACAAACTAAGATAATTCTCAAAACCTACAAATTCATTTACTTGAAATCCGTTATACTCCGTTAAAGAATAATAGACTCCTTGAATAAAAGGGATGACTAAAACGACAGTTAACGCGAGTAAACACGGTGCTAAGAAGATCCAATAAGTAAGACTCTTCATTTTCATCCAACCCACACCCTTCAAAGCTGCTTGGGGACAGTCCCCCTATAATTAACAAAATCTATAAACTTCATTAGATGTTTTGCTTTTTTACTTGGTTCATAACGCTTGTTTCACAATAGGGGGACTGTCCCCCCATTGCAAAGCAAAATTCATCAATCTATTAAGAGTTTTCCCGTTATACTTTGTTTGCGGGGACTGTCCCCCATTAACGCATTTCTGTAAACTTTGAGCTGCTTGTTTTGATGAATTCTTCCCAGGTGATGTCGCCGTTTAAGTATTTTTGATATTCAGGGAACATCGCTGTTTGAGAGAAGCCGTTTGGATATTGGTTATGTGCCCATACTCTTGATTTCCCATCTAATAAGGCTTGATATACTTCTTTCGAAACTGGATCCTGGATACTATCTGCCTCATAGCCTTCATGAGCAGGAATATATTTAAATTCATCAACAATTTGTTGTTTCCCGTAATCAGATGTATACATCCAATCGATGAAATCCTTTGAAGCCTCGACTACTTTGTCATCCTTTTCCTTATTAATTCCCCAGAACCATGAAGGGCCAGCACTAATATAACCTTGTTCATCACTGTCAACGAATAACGGAAGGATGCCTAACTTATCTTTAGAGAACGCTGGGTCAATGCTATCAAGAGTTGGCACGATCCAGTTTCCTTGATGAATAATCGCAACTTTATTATTTGTGAAGAGCTCCTCAACAGATGTACTATAATCAAGGGATAAAATCGGCTGAACATTATACTTATTTATTAAGTCCGTATACTCCTTTAATCGATCTCCGTACTTAAAGGTAAGCTCACTAGCTTCATATGCTTTATTCAGATCATTATCAAATTCCGGTGCAGTAAAATGGTTTGAAAATTGACTTACAACCCAATCCTCCTTACCGCTAAAGCCAAATACAGCTTCAAGACCTAACTCTTCCTTTTTACTATCAATTGTTTCAACTGCTTTCACAAAATCATCGTAGCTTGCAATAGATGCAGGATCAACACCAGCAGATTGAAATACTTCTTTATTAATCATCCACCCGAACCCTTCAATATTTAAAGGAATTCCGTATGGTATGTCATCGACCGTAGCACCTTGTAGCGTACCTTCAATAGCTGTTTTCGCTGATTCCATATCAGAGACATCTAATAAATATTTTTGGTATTTTTCAACATCCGATAAACCACCTAACAAGAAAATAGCAGGTTCCTCATTAGAGGAAAACTTTGCTTGCAGCGCGGACGCAGCATCCTGTCCCCCACCGACTGTTGTTAAGTTGATGTCGACGTTCTCATTTTCACTTTCATACTTCTCGATCATCGCTTCTAGCTGATCCTTTGTTTCCACTTTTATATTAAATACATCAATGACTAGCTTCCCATCATTCTCGCCACCACTACCATTTGAAGAACAACCAGCCAATAATCCTGCTCCTAGAATGACAGTTCCTAACCCCTTTAAAAACCGTTTTTTCATAGCTCCATACCCCCTGCTGTTTTTTATTAAGGTGATTAAAATAATCGAGCACCTTCCTACGTAAAGCTACAAAATAATTTCAAACGCTTGTGAATTATTAAGCTGAATTCTTACCCCATCTGAACTCTGTTCAACATTTCCAGCCGAAGTCGATGTAATGGTTTGAACGCCATTTAGAACAATCGTATAGGATAGGTCTGGCATCTTTGTTTCAACCGAAATCTTATTTCCTTCCTTGACCGCTTTGATCTCACCTTTCACAACACCATTGATATCCGTTACGAAGGCACTTGCCTCCTTGTTATCAACGAATTGGTAGCATTCAAATGTAACATCGTTCGAAAAGTCATAATCTGGACGGCTGTCTACACTACCAATTGCTAAAATTGAATTTTCCCTTACGAAAAGCGGTAAACTCATATAATCATAGGTTTCCTTTTGCCATGAACCTCCCTCTACTACTTCTTTTGTCAGATAATGTGTCCATTTCCCATGCGGTAAATAGCATGAGCCAACACCGTCCTCATTCATAATTGGCGCAACTAGTAAACTACTACCTAGCATATATTGGCGATCAAGGACATGTGTATTCGGATCATCGGCAAATTCGAGGATCATCGGTCTCATCACTGGAACACCAGTCTTATGATTTTCAACAGAAGTGCTGAAAAGATAAGGCATTAATTGATTTTTCAGCTTGGAAAAATGCTTCGTTACCTCAACTGCTTCCTCGTCAAATAACCATGGTACGCGATAAGAGGAGCTGCCATGTAGACGACTATGGCTTGATAAGAGGCCAAACGCTGTCCAACGCTTAAATACGTCAGGGCTTGCCGTATTTTCAAACCCTCCGATATCATGACTCCAATAGCCAAAGCCTGATAGTGAGAGGGACAGTCCCCCGCGCAAGCTTTCTGCCATCGACTCATAGGTTGCATTACAGTCGCCACCCCAATGAACCGGGAACTTTTGACTACCAACTGCTGCTGATCTAGCAAATACGACCGCCTCTTGCTTTCCTTTCTCTTTCTCTAATAAATCAAAAACTACTTTATTATATTGATAAGCATAATAGTTATGCATACGATTTGGATCAGAGCCGTCATAATAGACGACATTTGTTGGAATTCTTTCACCAAAGTCTGTTTTGAAACTATCAACACCCATATCTAGCAGTGCTTTCAATTTTGAGCAGTACCATTCACACGCTTTAGGATTCGTAAAATCGACAACACCCATTCCTGCCTGCCATAAATCCCATTGCCACACATCACCATTTGCTTTCTTTAGCAAATAGCCATGTTCCGCTGCCTCATCAAACAGCTTTGATTTTTCCGCAATATATGGGTTAATCCAAACGCAAATCTTTAAGCCCTTCTCCTTCAAGCGTCTTAGCATTGCTTCAGGCTCTGGAAAGGCATCCTTATCCCATTCAAAATTACACCATTCAAACTCCTTCATCCAAAAGCAGTCAAAATGAAAAACACTTAACGGAATATCGCGCTCTGCCATCCCATCGACAAAGTGATTGACGGTTTCCTCGTTGTATTCTGTTGTAAAAGAGGTTGTTAGCCACAATCCATAAGACCATGCTGGCGGCAATGCCGGTTTCCCCGTTAACTCCGTATAGTTTGTTAACACATCCTTCAATGTCGAACCACCGATTATGTAATACTCAAGCTGTTCACCTTCAACACTAAATTGTGTTTTCGACACCGCCTCTGAGCCTACCTCAAAGCTAACCTTTTCCGGGTGATTCACAAGGACGCCATAGCCGCGGTTGCTTATATAAAACGGAATATTTTTATACGACTGCTCCGAGCTCGTTCCACCATCCTCATTCCAGACGTCAACAATTTGGCCATTTTTCACAAAAGGAGTAAATCGCTCACCAAGTCCATACACATTTTCGCCAACACCTAGATTGAGCTGTCCGCGCATATAGCTTTCCTTTTGCGGACCTTTAATCCAAGCTATGCCTTTCGGATCAACATCCGTTAATTTGAGATCCCCTTGGTAAAATGTGATCGTAAACGGGTTATGCGCAATTTCTACTTTTACGTCCCCACTGCGAAAGCTCGTTACATTTTCTGTCCGCTCAGCCTGAAGTGAAACAGCTTCAGCCTTCACATCAAAGCTCGGTAATTTTTTCACACCACCCTTATGATGCCATGCCTTTACCTTCAAAACATTTTCCATTGGCGAAGATAATTCAATCGTGAGAGAAGGTAGATTCAATGTATCGCCTCGATGTTGAATTTCTTTACAAGGTGCATAAAGCGTCACCTTCTCCTCACTAATTGCCACATCACGAACAGTGCGTGGATGCTGAATATCAAAGCCTTCCCTTGTTAACCAAAAGCCATCAGTAAATTTCATTTTCGTCACCTCAAAATGTATTCGTTTTCATTTTCTGTAATTAATAGTATATTGATAAAAACAGAGTACTTCTTGCACAATTTCAACATAAAATTGTACGATTCTGATAAACGAGGAGATGGCAACGATGAATAAGCATTTGCTACTTGAAGACAGAGTCCACGGAAATTCGATGTTTCCGTTTCGTTCTTATATGGTTGATTATTTGGATGGACAGGTTATTTTTAATATGCATTGGCATCCTGAGCTAGAGTTTATCTACGTTGAGGAGGGAACAATTTACCTCCAAATTGGCACAAAGCAATTTATCGTCACTGCAGGGAACGGTTGCTTTATTCCGAGCGAGCAATTGCATGGTGCATATCCGTCAGGTGATACGCCTTTTAAGCTCCATGCCGTCGTTTTCCACATTGATTTATTACGGAGCTTTGGCTATGACCTTATTGAAAAAAACTATTTAACTACTATAAGAAACATCTTCCACCCAATCCTTTTAACAGTTAATGAGGATCACGAAATACTGCAGCTACTCGCTAGCATAATCAAAGCGTACTCAATGAGCGAAACGGGATTTGAGCTAAAAATTAAAGGATATTTATTTCTCCTTTTCTCAGAAATCTTAAAAAAACAGGCATGGAATCATGATCAGGAAGTCACTCAAAAGGACTTAACGAAAACAGCACTGTTAAAAAAAGTGCTCCAATACATTGACCAAAACTACCAACAAAAGCTCACAGTATTAGACCTTGCCTCGCAAATCCAAATGAGTGAAGGCCATTTTAGTCGCTTTTTTAAAAGCTTCGTGCGAATGACGCCGATGGAATACATCAATACGATTCGCATCGAAAAAGCATGTGCACTGCTTGAAACCTCTGATCGAAAAATGCTCGATATTGCAATGGATGTCGGATTTCAAAATCAAAGCTATTTTATCCGGCTATTCAAAAGACAAAAGGGTTGTACACCGCGGGAATGGCGAGGAAGCTAAGTGGGGTCAAGGCAACTAAAGTTTTAAAAAAGAATCAATCCTTCTTTAAGCTGAGCCTATTCAGTGGCCTCTGAAGGTTCTTTTACTTCTTCAAAAAAATGCACAAGAACCTCTCTCTTCCACTTGAAACTTTTTCCTTTTTTAATCGTATTTTACATGTAGATTCGTTTTAAAGGAGGATTTTCATGCAACTCGACCATTTAAGAAAGCTAGCTTCAAGCATAGGAAATGTAACAGCTGAATACATGCTAGAAATTGAGGAGTTTCGTAACGAAACAGAAGAGGTGTTCTTTTGTTGGCGACATAAGGAAAATGATGAGTGGAATATTATTGTGGAATTAACGAAGGATGGTCAGTTAATTCATTTTTATATTGATGAGCAGGGAAAAACAAATGAAACGATTAAATTGCCAGAAGAAAAGCTAGAAGAATTAGCCTTATCATTTGTAACAAAGCATTATCCAGATGCAGATGTTGTTTTTACGTTTGAAGAATGGAAAAAATTAAAAAACGGCTCCTACCGACTTACATATGTCCAAAAAGCATTAGAGCTGCCACTTCCTCATACAGGCTTTTATCTCACGATTACCCCAGCGGGAAGAATTACAGATTTCCGCTATGATGGACAAGCTAGGAAAATCATTGAACCGAAGTCAATTGCTTCAGAAGCATTGATGAAGGAGAAAATGATGAAGCAGGTTACGATGAATTTAGAAATCATTGAATTTAGTAAGGAATTATATGTTGACGGAGATGACAGCTACAAGCTTGTTTATGAGCCAGAATTAGTGACATATCGTTATGCAGCTGATGGATCTGAAATCATCCACGATGACTTTGATGAAGAGGATGATGAGCATGTAGAAAAAACAGAAAGGCTCGTTCGTCCTGATATTTCAGCTGATGTCGATACATTATTAGGGTTTGACGAAAATAGCTTTTCAAAGATTCGCGAACAGGATCTTGGCACTGAGATCGGCACTGTATGGAGATTAAACGATGCCGACATTAAGACTGATCAAGATGATTTATCACTCGAAGCCTTTTTCGCAAGAAGAAATGACGGTACATTAAAAATGAGACATCACCTTGAAACTGGGTTACTTCTAGGCTCCTTCTCGTTTTTAGAACGCAATGGCACTTTAAACCTAAGCTTTGATGAATGTAAAAAACTAGCCTATCAATTGTTATTTCAGCTCTATCCTAATGCTGACAAATATTTTCACTATGTCGTGAAAAATCATAATGACGATGATGAAAGCAATCCGCACTATCATTTTGAATTTAGGTTATGCATCAATGATTTCCCAGTCAGGTTTGGAGCAGCAAGAATCAGTGTAAACCGGACAACAGGAACGATTGACCATTATATGGGCCCAGATATAAAGGTGAATGAACTAAACGACATAAACACAACGCCTACTATTACTGAAGCAGAGGCAATCTCAACTTACATAAACTATACGCGGCCTAAGCTAGAATGGCAGCTGGAATATAAGGATAACGAGCCAGCCTACTATGAATTAATTTATATTGAGGAGTTCAAAACTGAACGAGGAAATGGCGCTTATGTTGATGCACATACTGGTCAAGTGATTGTGAGGAAATTTTAGGGCGATAAGCAATCTTCACTCAGAGAATAATTTCATGTATAATGGAAATATAATAAAGAGAGAAGTGCGACCAACACTTCTCCCTGCAACCAAACCGCCTAAAGTGGTGGTTGTCATGATATTACTTTTTCAGAAAACCACCCTTTTGCTTGCGACGGCGTAGGGTGGTTTCCTTGTTTTCTAATACCTTTTTCCGAAAGATGTATGCACATACTTCACGCAAAATCCCCTTCAAAGCTTCTCTTAGAAATTCAAGAAATATTTCTATAGTTATCACCTCCCTTCCAATGATTTAAGGAAAGAAGAATGACAACCAACCACCCTACCACGATACAGTTGCAATTCTATTTTAGCATTATCTGACGTATTCAAACCCTATCATTGTTCGACAAAGTTCGAAAACCCCGATCTATTTCTCGTTTTTGAAAGGACTCCAGTTAATTATTTTAGTTCACCGATAAACCAGATTTCCCCTTCATAACAATACCCATCTTCTTCTATCATCAATTCTTTGTATCCTGATATTTGCATATCATTCGGAACGAGTAACCCCCACTCTTTTTGAATGTCCCTTCCGTCTGATAGCTGCAGCCATTTTTGGTAATCGTTATTTCGATTAAAAAAATTTTTAAAATAGGACTCACCTTTAAAGATAATAAGTTGTGAACTCCACAATTCAGGTAAGGAAATCGCTACTACAACCCGATAGTTTTTACGATCATTTGGCTTCATTTGCATGAGATGATACGCTCTTTCCAACAGAGTTTGCATACAATGCCGTTTCACTTTATTAGGCGTTTTTTTGGAATCTATAAAATCTTGGGCAATAGGTAAATGCATATGCCAGTAATGATGCTTGAATTCACTTGGAAACTTCATTGTGTGTTCTTCAATATGTTTTATCATATTTCTCGTTTTTCGTTTCATACCGCGAATCTTTTTTTCTCTCATTCAATTTCTCCTCAATATTCTTAAGCAACGCTATTAAATTTAGAGCATTATATACAAGCTAAAAGATTGATTCAAAAAAGCTGACGATGCTTGTCACAATTCCATATATTAAAATCATCATAAGCACAAGTGACCCATGGATAACGACAGCTACAATACTCGTTGTCAATCCAGATATGGCAATGCCCTTTCCGATTTGCTTAAATTCTCTTATCTCTTTTAAAGCTAATGCCGAAAAAACAATTCCGATGATTCCTAAAGCCAAGCCGATGACAGGGAAAAAAAGCCCTACTATCCCTAGCACCATCCCAACGATTGCTTTATTATTTCGTTCATATTCCTTTTCTTCTAGCATATCTATCCTCCGTCCTTTTGAACTGTTGCAGATATGACGACATGGCGACCATTTTTTGGTATTATATCCCACAGACAGGATGTTGTAAATAAGTCAATTTTAAGTGTCCAATCATCTTAAACCTTGGTGGAACTAAATCTATTCTCTCGACATTCCGTTTAAATTAATGAAAGACTTCGCAAGAAATATGTTAATCTAGTAAAATCCAATGATGGGTGTTTAATAAATGGAGGAGAATGAATGATCCATACAGCTGAATTAATTTGGCAAAATATAATTGATGCAGGAGCTAATAGAATTGATAACTTTGCAGAATTACTTAACCTTCAGCCTGGGGCTAGTGAACAGGAGTTTCGACGATTAGAAGAAACATTAGGAGTCACGCTCCCAGAGGAGTTTAAAAGCTTTTACAGTGTCTATAACGGACAAATTTGGAATTCAGATGTTGAACCTGCGATAAGAAATTTATTATTACACCAATTGCAGAAATTATTGATAATTGGACATTTCTTCAGGAGGAATTCGACCCGGATGATGACCTTGAACGAGAGATTGGCGAGGAACTAAAGCAAGTGCTTTGGCATTCAAAATGGATTCCAATTGCAGAAAATGGTGCTGGTGATTATTTATGTATTGATACAGATCCGTCTGAAAAGGGGAAAATAGGTCAAATCCTGTATTACTATCATGATTGGGGCAATCGTTCAATCGAGGCGAACAATCTTTTTGATTTTATTGAAATATGTCTAAATGAGGAATGATAAAAGATCAATCGCGTACTTTACATAAAGCCTCGACAGACATGAAACAGGCGAGGACTTAACACCATAGATGAAGGTATCACGTCCTACCCTTTGAATGGTTTATCAACTCATAAATTGATGCATTACTACTTATGTGCAAGCTGTTTCCTTACTCGATGTGTTTCTAAATCCGCTAACCTAACGGGTATAGGCAAACGACTTTCTTTGTTTACACAGCTCATAACCATTTCCGTGCTTGTATCAAGATCGATCCAGTTGCCGCACGAAACAAAAATCGGCTTCACATTCTTTGTTGTTCTTAACGCCCGCCCATATATCTCTGAATCTATCACAATATTTGTATAAGCCCCAGCTTGATTTTCCGGCATCTGAAAATCGACCTCTTTTATCCGCAGATAGCTCTTCGCTACACCAATCGTCGGTTTATGTAAGAAAAATGATGCATGGGTTGCGATTCCCATATGCCGATAATGCAAATACCCGTTGCCATCAAACATATATAAATCAGGCTCTACTGTTAGCTTTTCAACTGCTTTCATAATTAATGGCAGCTCACGGAAGGCAAGAAACCCGGCAATATACGGAACTGTTATCTCACCATAGCTGTATACATTTTCAATAACCTCTTTTGAATGATAATCAATGACAATGATGCAACATGTTCCGAACGTCTTCCCATGCTCTTCCCAGTAAGCTAAATCGACCCCTGCAATCAGCTTGATTTCGTCCTTTTTAAAGGTATTTTCCAATTTGACCTTTGGTAACAATTCAGCTTGAATGTCGGAAAATTCCTTTGTTAATTTGCTCATATCCGTTTCGATCATTTGTTTTCTCCTTTTATAACTTTTCACTGTCTACTATGTTATTACATGTTTTAAGTGGAATTAAAATAAAGGTCCACGTTTTACTCAAAACCTATTTTACTTCATCGACGATTCAATTACTTTCATAATTTGCTGTTTTGTCTGGCTCAAGTAATTTCTTTTTTTAGAGGAATATAATAATCCAATAGGCATCTTAGGATCAAAGCCGTTAACCTTAAATGAGATATTACTCTCTTCTAAACTAGTTCCTTTAGGTATTATCCCAATTGCATGTCCAAATACCATTTGTGGAATAAGATGTAAAGCACTACAATTGTAGACTGTTTTAAAGGATAAATGATTTTCTGCTAAGAAAGCATTCACAGATTGAGAATAATAACAACTATTCTCTCCAATTAAGATAGGGTACTCAATGATTTCAAATATTTCAACTGACTCTTTTTTCAAGATTGGATGCTCGGGATCATTGACAATAAATTCAATTTGTTCCTTGCCAAGTGGTATAAAGTGCAAAGAGCTATTTTTGCTATTTCCACAAACAGCAAAGTCGAGCTTATTTTGTTCGAGCATTTCTGATAAAAGAGCTGTATTTCCTATGACAAAATCACAATGGATGTGCGGCTTTACATTATTTAAATAGTTTAAGATAAATGGGATTAGTTTTTTTGCAACAGACTCTGTTAATCCTATTTTTACTGTTCCTTTCTCCTCCTTGCTAATGCGCTGTGCTTGAGCGATTGAATAATCCCAATGCATTAACAAGCTATCCACTTCCTCCAAAAACAAAGCTCCTTCTTCAGTTAATCTAGCATCCCACCCTCGTTCAAATAAGAGAAATCCAAGTTCCTTTTCTAGTTTTTTTATATGTGTGGTGACAGTTGACTGTGCATAGTTTAATTTTTTTGCTGCATGCGAAAAGGTTCCCTCTTCGACAATTGTCTTAAATGTTAGTAGCTCTTTTATTTCCATTTCGTCGCCTCATCTTAATCGGTTTTATTGATAATAATATGATTTATTTTCAATTATACAAATAAAGATAACGGAAGTAAAATAGCGTTATACGAAAGGGAGTGAACATATGCCGTTTGTTAACGTGTATTATCCAGAAGGGCTATTAAATAAAGAAGAGATAAAGATTATCAGCCATACTATTCATCATTCATTAATTGAACAGTTTAAAATTCCGGAGGATGATTATTTTCACATCTGTTTACCATATCCATCTGAGCAATTTTTTTACGATCCAAGCTATCTTTTAGAAGGCGGATATAAGCGTTCAAATAAAATGATCCATATTTCCATCACATGTGCGCCAGGAAGAACAATTAATCAGAAAAAGAATTTGTATCAATCTATCTCAAAGGCTATTTTTAATCAGTTAAACATTTCTACGGCTGATATTTTTATAACATTAAACGAATCATCTGTTGAAAACTGGTCATTCGGTCAGGGAATCGCACAAATGGTGAATACAAAGGAGGAAAAAGAAAAGTGAATGAGCGTATCGAAGCAAATATTCCTAAAAAAATGAGAGACCTTGCCCCTGATTTTGTTCATTACAGTGAAAACATTTTATTCGAAAAAGTATGGAGAGAGCCTACTTTACCATCAAAGGAAAGAAGTTTATGTACACTATCTGCGCTCATTAGTATCGGCAATACTGAACAACTCCCCTTTCATCTACAATTGGCTGAAAAAAATGGAATAAACGAGACCGAAATAATTGCTTTGATCACACATTTGGCCTTCTATGTTGGATGGCCTAAAGCAGCTGCATCACTAAACGTCATACTTAACAAAAAATAACCAATGAAAAGATATAAAAGAGGTGTAAACGCTTGTTTGAAAATAAAGTCGTATTGGTAACCGGTGGAGCAACAGGAATTGGAAGTGCTACATGTAAAAGGTTATCCTCCCTAGGAGCCAAAGTCGTTGTTAACTATTCAAAGTCATATCTAGAAGCACAGGATACATACAAGCAATTAACAAATTCTGGGCTGCTGTATCAGGCAGATATTCGTCATGAGCATCAAGTAAAAGAAATGATCTCCTCTTGTATTCAAAGGTTTGGAAGGCTAGATTATCTCGTAAACAATGCAGGTATTACACACCAATTAGCTATGGATGATTTTGATGGGGCCACAGAGGAAATCTGGAACAAGCTTTGGGATGTAAATGTTAAAGGAACATTTTACTGTATCAAGGCAGCAGTTCCTTATTTAAAAAAAGGGACTGATTCAGCAATTGTCAATGTTGGAAGTATTGCAGGTATAACGGGGTTAGGCTCTTCTATCCCATATGCAGTGACAAAATCAGCTGTTCATGGATTAACAAAATCTCTTGCATATTCACTAGCACCAGATATTAGAATTAATAGTATTGCCCCAGGTGCTGTTGATACGAGATGGTGGGAGGGAAATGAAGAAAAAATGAAGGCTCTAGCTGGTAATATTCAGTTAAAAAGGATTTCCACACCCGAGGACATTGCAGAAACGATTTGTTATACACTTCTGCAAAAGTCACTTACAGGACAGATCATAACAGTTGATAACGGGCAAACCATGTAAAAATCATCCAACCTAAGGATTGAGCTTATTAAATAGATGTTTACAAGACTTGAATCTCCGTAAACATCTTTTTTCTCAAAAATTCTCGAAAAAGATAATACTCTTTATTATGTATTCCTAAGCGAACAGTACCATTATTCATAGCTAGTAGATATAATATAATCAAACGCTCCTGAAGCACGAACGTCACCTTTATAAGCAAAATGATAAATCATCATCACTGCATTATACGACTTATGTAACTTTATATGCTGTATCACCTTTGGAATAATCGTTTCTTCATATGAACAGCCTTCAAGCAAAACAGAAGGATTATCACTCGGCTCTTCTAATACGGCCTTTTCAATGAAGTCTTCATCAATTTCAACTAGGTCAATGTGAAAATCCTCATAAAACGCGGATGCAATGGAGTCACCATCCTCATCATATGTTAAATCAACATAGTTATCCAATTCATGTTCATCCTTCACATTGCCAAACCAGATTGAAACCGCACCATGCTTTTCGATAATCGTCAACCTCCTAACAGTTCTCTATTTTTGTTTTCTACTTTCTGCAGCCCAGGAATCATATTTTTCAATCATTGTCTTTTCAAAAT
Organism: Metabacillus niabensis; assembly: GCF_902829255.1. GTDB lineage: Bacteria > Bacillota > Bacilli > Bacillales > Bacillaceae > Metabacillus > Metabacillus niabensis. Next base: position 14,259 of record NZ_CADEPK010000320.1, read on the forward strand.
CATTTGGACCTAGTTTTTCTGATAGTAAATGACCATTCATATCCCATTCTTTATAGGTCATTTTAAAGCCATATTTAGCTTCTGCAATTGATTTCATTTTCCCATTTTCAAACCAACTTGTTGAAGTACCATGTACACAACCTTGATGCATCACTTGATAGCTTTCGATTTGACCATTTTCATAAAAGGTAACATATTCCCCTTCAGAAATCCCATCTTTATAATAGCTGTAATAGATCGGATTCCCATTTTCGTACAGTTCATATAATATCCCCGTTATCGGCTGACCTCCCTCTTCCATTGGCTTATCATACACTTCCTGTCCATACGGCCCAGAAAAGCAAACATCATCCTCAAATTCAATCCCATTCGCTAAAACCTCTTCAAATGATAAAATAGCTGGTAGCATCATTAACCTCTCAACTCCTTTTAGTTAGCAATCTACTAAGACTCAAACGTTGTTCTATCAGGGAAGACTCCACCCTCTTTTAACAAACATACTGTCAGTCTTTGCGCAGCACGGTCAAAATAAAAGCTAGAACGTATATTGTCATCAGGAATCGCTTCTACCTCGGATATCATCCTTGTACCTTTATTTAAGGAAATTTCCCCCATACTCTTCTCATTAGGTCCGAATTTGTAAACAACCGTCTCATCTGTTTCGTATTCCTTTAATAATAAAACATATGCTGCCACTTTCGCCCTCCTAAAAGGTGTAGTAAGCTATGAGCACATTAAAGCTGGTTAACCTGCAGTCTTAAGTCAATTCTCCTTGTTATACTCGATCATCTCTTTAACTGCTACCTCTAACCATTTCCAGAAATCATCATATTCATTTCTCTGCTCATATCCCGCTGAAGCAAAATCGTGGATGATTTCGACCTTTTCCCCTTTTCCAATCTCAAAGCAAGCAATGTCATCATTATCATCCCTTCTCGCAAATGGAATGAGCCTCCTTGCTGGATATCTTCGCTTCAGCCCCTCAATTCTACTAACAACTTTGCCCTCATCCATAATATACCATAAATCAAAATTAACTAGATTTAAATCAATTGCCTTTAAAAATGATGCTGGGTATTGAAAGCCTTCATGCTTTAGTTTTTCTATTAAACTGTTAGAGAGCATTGGTTTTAGTTCCTTTCTGTTCCCTTCCTAAGAGATATAAGTTCTCCCTTACACCTATTCCGCTAAAGGATTATAATCAACCTCTACTGTTTTTAATCCTTCTATTACTCTATTTATCCGTTTCGATAAGTCTTCTATTTCTTCATTAGTCAGTTCCTTAACAACCTTTTCTCGTTTAAACTCGCTTAGTCTCTTTGTAATTCCTTCAATGTATCCAATGAATACCTTATCTTGTGTTAGCGAGATTTCGCCTATAGCCGTATCAAGATAAAATCCTCCGTATATCCGAGGTTTTGAAATTCATAGGCTGTTCTTGCAATTGCATATTTATGTCCTCTATTTAAAGCTAAAAAGTCTTGATAGTACTCATTAATTAAATTGAATAGTTCATCATACTCCCAATCTTCCATTAAAACCGCTCCTATGTTTTACGTCTTTTGGTGGATATGTTCACGAAACCCTATTACAATTGCATTGTACCTGTTCAATCATTCGAACGATTTATCCTTTTCTTCAATTTTTATGAATTAATAATAGAGGTGTTACTATGAAACAGGAACTGCAAAAATTATTCGCTGACCTACATTTATTCTCAAGTCTCGTTGCAAATGTTCGGTTGTCTAATCTAACTTTTGATGATTATCACTTTAAAAAAGCAGATATCGAAGTAGACCTAATTTTCGCTAAAAAAACTCAATTTGCTCATCTTCAGGAGGCGTTCTCCGCACTATTTAAAAAAGAGCTGTTTGACGGAGAGGAATGGGATATTCATGAAGAGCCAGAGCCTAACGATAAACAATGGTTGCACTCTTTACAGGAAGTATGGATAAAAGAATACTTTTTGAATAAAAGCATGTCTATGAAGGTTGTAGATGATAATACGTTTCTATCAAGGCTTCAACGTGATTTACGTGATGTGAATGCACCCGAGTCGGTTGTTCATGAGCTTTTATTACGATTAAATCATCTTGAAGCGATTCAAATGAAGCAGGGACATGTTTATGACTATATCTTTGGGCAGTCTGAAAGTGAATACTTTGTGTTTGAATGGGGAATTTACGTTTAGATTTATGCTGATAGATTGAATCAATGAAATCACAGCCATTTCCTTTTTGCCTTCTCCAATTCATTTAAAATTTCTACCCTATCTACTTCCTCAAAACGTGTAATGGCTTCTTTTAAGCACGTCTCAATTAACATGAACAGTTTTTTATATGTAATGTAGGATAATTGCTCGGAATAGCCTGGAAACTCCTTACAAAGAACTACTTCGTCTTTTTTACATCTTTCAGGATCGTCTTTACTATATGTTTCGAAAGTTGCTATCATTGATACAGCATCAAAGATAACTTCTTTTTCCGTTAACAAAACGCTTATACATTTGAGAATTCTTGTTTTGTTTATACAAATCCCATGAATAAATTCTTTGTTCCAAGTCTCACCCATTGATTCTTTTAATGTCATGAATACTCATTCCTCATATTCCCTAAAAGGATTTACTCAACTTCACTTTTTAAAAATATATTCATAATCTAATTTAAACAGCCCATCTTCATATTTATATCTTCGAATAAACTTTCTTGATTCAACTTCCTCTAAATACAGGGTCACGATGTACGGAAGATTTTCAGTAAGGACCTTCACAATTTTCTCAGGCTCATTTAACCGATTTAATTCAATTAAAATCGGGAGATCCTTATGGTCCTCTTCCTGCCAGTCATCATCAACAAAATTATAGAGTATTCTTATATTCTCTGTTTCCGATAGTTTCGCTAAATTATAAATTCCCCAATAGCTGCTTTCATGTTCTGTAAATTGGATATGTAGCACCTTTTCGATGTCTTTCGTTACTGCATCGATGTCATCAAAAGGTATCCCGAGCTTTACGTTCTTATTCATATGAAAATCTCCCTTATGTTTGGTTTTGTCCATTTTAAATTTGCATTTTTTCATAAATACCATTTCATTCTTTATGTAACAAGTCCAAAGTTCATCAAACTTCATACTAAATGAGGGGTAAAAACATGGCCATTTGGGTCAATGATATATTTGACGTCTGCTTCTTTGTCTGAAATAACAATCGTATATTCATTCTCTGCAAAAAAATCATTTGGCTCGATATCTACTAAAACGAGCCATACAGGGCCATTGACATCGTCAAACTCTTTATAATAGGTAATATTCCGTTCCGAATGAATGTCACCTGATAGTTTATATTTTTTCTTATATGCTAGAGCAATGCCCAACGCCATTTCCATTGTAAGATTGGTATCAAGGTTATCTTTCATTCTCTCCCTCCCCGATTCATCTATCTCCTTTTTAAACCTCATTCCCCAGCAAATATGCTTCATAATATTTTTGTCATTTTAAAAAGCTTAAAATTTAATAGCTTATATGACACAAAGCATAAAACAAGAGTTTGTATTATAGTTATTCAACATCATCATACGCATCACCTAAAGAATCAAAATCACGTTTTAACCAATAGCTATATTGCCCTTTATTTTGGATTAATCGTTCAAGTAAATCGGTGAACGATGTAGCAATTATTTGCGACTCTCCAACAAGCCCATGGCGGTCAAAGGAACTATCATAGCATCTTCCTAGCCTTTCTTTACTAAGATCAATTGTTAAATACTCACCATTACTATCAATACAAACAATATACCAATTCGCTGAAATATCCTCTTCACATAATTCACCAACAATGATTGGATTCGCTAAGCTTAATTGATCAGGTGACACAATATGAATTGGATACTCCTCATTCGCAAATAAAGTTAAGCCTCCACAAAGACTATAAAACTTGTATAAGTCTTTAGGTAAAATATGCTTTGTTTTATCAATCCTCGGCAATCCTTTTGGCTCAAGGATCCGACAATTAGAAAAGCTCTTTATTTTTGTTAGTAATCGTTCAATCCTGTCCATTTCCTTCACTCCCGATCGTAAAGTGGGCATGATGACCACTGAAACGACACTATTTTCAATTGTTAGAATAAATTCATAATGGTAAATGCAGGGGAATACCACTATTCCACTGAAGAATCGTAATCTACTTCAACCTTTCCAAGCCCTTCTATTACTCTATTCACTCTTTTGACTAAGTCATCCATTTCTTCTACTGTTAAGTAACCTTCCGCATCCTTAAGGTTAAACATATTCAATCTTTTTGTTATTCCTTCAACACGTCCAGCAAAAACCTTTTCCTGCTTCATTGCAATTTCCCCAATCACCAGATCAACAATAACATCTTCTATTTTGCCTAAGTTATCAAACTCATCTGCAAGTTTTGCTAGTGCATATCGATACCCTCTGTCCTCTTCTAGTAATTCTTCATATGTTTCCTGTATGGCTTCAATCAATTCTTTATATTCCCAATGCCTCATTCAGCTTATCCTCCGTATATAGACGCTCACCTATTTGAACATTTAAAGAGTCCTCATCAAACGTTCCTTCATCATTCCATTATAATGCTCCCCATCAACGCCTACTGAATCGTTTTCCATTAAGGTCATTATCACATTACGAACACTATCCATCTTTAGACAGCGAGATTCCATTGCATTTTCCACTAAGATGTTTATCGTTTCATCATCAATCATTTCGATTATTTGCGGAACAACCTTTCTTTCTTCCCTTTTATACGCTTGATAGATTGTATAGGATACAGCATCTAATACTGAATACCATGCATATTGTTTTTGTAAGCCCTCTTCTCCGTTTGCGTACTCAGCGATATCTTCAAAATCCTCGCTATCAATATAGGTACATAAATCATCCGCAGTGACCTTCTCACCTTCAAGCCATTTCCAGCAGCTATCAAGTGCTTCTCGACCAATTTTATATCCTGATTCATTACGATCAATTAAATGAAACATTTTTTCTGCTATGACCAAGCCAACAGCTACCTTTGCCTCTTCACTAAGATTTTGAATAAAATCCATCACACGGAATCCTCAACTTTCCCTTTATTACCCACATTTTCCAGTTTACTATATTTTTATTTTCCTAACCAACGCAATCTAACATTTAAAAAACTCCATAAAAAAACAGCTCAATCATGGCAAGTTCTGCACATCAAAGACCTGTTCAACGGTACACTAATCCATTTATTTCAACCTTTATATTAGTACAAAAAAGGCTATCGACCTTGTCTACACCCTGAATAAATATTGAAATTGAAAAATTTGTGTACCTACTAATGTTACGTCTCTTTGAATAGTCCTAGTGGTATATAAAACTCCATTCCTAACTTAATAAAATAATAATTTAGCTTAATGTCTATTACTTTTTAATAGGTATCCAGATCTCACTATAATAATCCTCTGAGGAAGGGTCAGCATCACTTAGGTACACTTCCATTTCTGGTTCACCAGCATGCTCATATCCAGTTGCGGGAAACCATTCGGAAAAGATCCTCTCCCATACCCTTGGCATTGCATCGGGCATTGCACCATGTACCGGAAAAACTGCCCACGTTGCAGAAGGAACCTGTCTTTCTTCCCAATCGACTGGGATTTGGTCAATATTTTTTTCTGTACAGATTAAGTAGGTTAGATGTTCTTGTTGTTTGTCAAACTCCATACAAATTCCAATTAATCCAAGGGAACCACAGTTTTTAGCAAGTTCATTTGTGAATCCATTCTGATTGGATTCCTCCCAGAAGGCAGCGATCTTTCGATTGTTCTCTCCGCCAATTGTAGTTGTACGAATACTTTTCCCTACAACCGTAAAAGCTTCTTTTTCCACAATTTTATAATCCATTTCCACATCACCCTTTATCTGAATTTGAAAAGAGAGTTTTGGATAAGCCTTCAAAGATTGACTATCTTTCTTAGCGTCTGATGGACTGATACCATGAATTTTCCGAAATGCTTTTGAAAAAGATTCAGGACTTTCATATCCATACTTCATTGCAACATCAATCACTTTAGACTTGGTATTTACTAGTTCCTGTGCAGCAACAGTTATACGTCGATTTCGGATATATTCACTCACGGTATATCCAGTTAGCATATTGAACATCCGTTGAAAGTGAAATTTAGACATACAGGCGATAGCAGCAATATCATCAATATAAAGCTCATTGTCTAAATTACTTTCTATATACTCCATACTATCTAGCATTCTTTGAAGTCCCTCCATATGAAACGTTCTCCTTTCTATATCAGTCTATCAGCAACGTTTTGGTCATACCTGTTCTTCCGTGCTCTTTTATGACAGATTCTTACTCCTTATTAAACATTACTATCCGTTAGCGAAGCAAGAATATTAAATTACTTTCATTTGGACAAAATTTTGGCTATTCATTTTAAGTTCTCTTTATTGTTTGTTGTCATATGCTTATATCCCTATTTGCTGTAAGAGGTAGTACCAGCGTTGCTGACACTACCCACAAAGTAGTTGGATACCCCTAATAATTTAACAAAAATATATGCAAGTACGACTTATAAAGAAGACGGTTATTCTTTTTAAGAAATCGGTCGTTTACATTTCAGATCATCTGTTTAATGTAAAGTAATATTAGTAGAAATTATATTATTTTCTCTAAAAACGTTTTAAAGTCCGTAAAAAGCCGAATTTGGTTAGCTGTGTCACCCTTGGTTTTCCCATCAATTACAGCCTTTGTCATAAGAATAAGATTCCTTATGCCATCTGTTGTGAATCCCGCTTGTACCAACGTATTTTCCCACTCACGTTCAAAAATTTGCTGTAATGCAACATCCTTATTTAGTACATTCCCAAATATCCTTGCTATTTCCAATGAACTATAATCATGGGGGCCACAGATTTCATATATTCGTTCTTGGGGTGTTTCTCGGATCATTACATCAGTTAAAAAAGCTGCGACATCAGTCGGGGAGATCATTGGCAATTTCATTTCAGGAGGAAAAAAAGTCGGTAATATCCCCTGCATCATGATTAATTCCATATATCCGATCCAATTGCTAAAGTAGTAAGCAGGCCTAACAAAAACCTGTTCAATATTAAGTTCGCAAAATGCCTGTTCCAGCAGATAGGATGCAAGAAGAGTCCCCGTACCTGACTCATGGTGTGCGCCCATAGAAGATAGACCGACTATTTTATTGATGCCGGCAGCCTGCACTGCCTCCTGGTAATGACTAATCATCAGTCGAACATCATCCATGTAATTTTCAGACTTTGGATCTTCAGGTGTTAACAAAAAAGCTGATTTTCCACCATTAAAAGCCCTTTTTAAAGCTTCTTTATCGAGATAGTCAGCCACAACAACTTCAATACCCATTTTTCTTAATTTATGGGCTTTAGATTCGTTTCTAACAACAGCTCTTACCGACTGACCTTTATTGAAAAGGTTAGTAGCCAACATAAGTCCTATCTGCCCTGTTCCACCTAATATAATATTCATATACTACCTCCAGTTAATAAGATTGACTTCCCCTTTAAAATAATTAAATAATAAAAACAGGACAATAATTGTCATGTTTTTTATTAATTTTTAGAACTGGAGGAAGTTGCTGATGTCAAAAGCCAAAAAGCTATTTGATTTAATCATGTATGTAAACACTAAACGGAGCTTTACAGCACAGGATGTCGCTTATGAATTTAATATTTCTGTCAGAACAGCGCACAGATATCTAGCGGAGCTTAGTGATATGGGGATTCCAATTTATACGGAGCATGGACGAAATGGCGGCTATCGAACTCTGACAAACAGAACACTTCCACCTATTATATTCGAGGAAAATGAGGCTTTTGCCATATTCTTCGCCTTCCGATTACTCAATTATTACGAGTCGTTACCTTTCAAAATCAACATTGATTCAGTATCGAGAAAACTTTACGCAAGCCTTCCAGATGATACAAAAGGTAAAATTGATCGATTGAAATCTGTACTACTTTTTTGGAATCAGAAAAAAAGTGTCCCTTCTCCATACTTGACGGAAATTATTGAAGCATCTATAGAAAATCACATAGTATTGATTGAGTATCAATCAAAGTCAGAAAATAAGATGAAGGAAGTCAAACCTATCGGAATATATGCAACTAATGGATTTTGGTACATGCCCGCCTATGATATGGAATATAAGATGATACGCTTATTTAGGGTGGACCGAATCGTATCTCTTGAAGATACAAAAAGAGTTTTTAACGTTGCAACAGATTTGGAAAATTGGCTCACTAGTTATGCTGTCAAGAAACCTGTCCGATTATATGTCAAATTGACAAGAGAAGGAATACGACAATGTCGGAGTGAGTCCTGGCTTGAACCGGAAATTGTTTCTACAGAGGATGAAAATGGTTATATTGATATGGATGTTGATTTAAGCGATATACCGTTCATATCGAAATATTTTTTCCGTTTGGGCACAGATGCTAAGGTAATTGAGCCAAATGAAGTCATTGATTATATCAAACAACGGGCAAGGAATTTAATTAGTCATTACCAATAGCGGATTCTTACTTTAATTACATTATTCACAATCTTATTTACAAGGTATAAATTCAATTAATTTCGCTTGATACATTTTGTCACGAAATTCATAAACAATAACAATACGTCCAACAAAGCTTGCAGGAGATATTTGCCCAGAAACACTAACAACTAGATGATTATCTTCAACATTATAATTAATAATACTTCCAAAACCTATATCATCAAATAGGTTTTCAGGTTTGATTTCTAAAGGGGTTATATCAACTGAACATTTTTTTCCATCAATAATGACTTCGGCTCTTTCGTCCGATAACTTAGTTTTTACGTTCTTATTAATAATCGCCATTGGATTATCAATAAGTACATCTATTAATCCATTCGAATAACTATAAACATAGACTTCTTCATCCAAAACACCTGTACCGTAACCTTTTGTTAAAGTTATAATTAACTCGTTTTTTTCATCTTTGTTAATATCTTCGTAATATATTTGTGGTGCGTAGGCCGGGTTAGTATCATTCATCCAAAAAGGTCTAAAGTAAGTTTCGCCTTTAAAATCAATCTTGAAATCTCGATATAAGCTCCCAAATTTCTTAGCATACAAGGTTATACTTTCACTGCTTAACTTAGAAACAATTTCATAACCATCATTTTTCGCTTCTGTATTGTTTGGTAACATAACAAATAAAAGGATGAATGATAGGATAATTTGATTTCTATAATTTCTCATTAGGAAACACCTCATTTTAGTGTCCCCTAACTTATTTTTTTCCGTTCAATAAAAAAGCGATTCTTCCTTATTGAATTTTCGCACCCATTTGTTATATTCATCATTCAATCACCATATAAACCTTCAACTTCTTCCCATTTTGAATCTGGCTTATCCGCCTTTCTCCAAACTTGGCCAGTAATCGTGTCGTACATATAAAGGTTTCCATCTTGCACAATCACCCTATACGGATCATCCGTTTCTTCAGATTGCAAATTAATGCTGTCGGCCACATCACTAAGACCACCTCCAATAAACCCTCCTGCGAGCAAAATGCAAATTCCCAGGAAAATAAATATACCGTTCTTCACCTTTTCCATTTTCATTCCCTCTTTAGCCTCTAATTATTTTTTATCCTTACTAAGCAAAAGGGAACATTTGTTAAAAAAGGTTTATTCCTGATTCTTCAACTTTTCTTCCACTTTTACTAAATTCTCTCAATAAAACATTAACATAATATACCAATTATTTCATAAAATCAAAAAATGTTCCAACATTTATCGATTATAAATACAACGACTCCTAACAAAACTGCTTTGTAAGTACAACCTGATCATATAATAGCTAGCTAAAATTCTCTGTTCATTCATTTCCAAAATCATTATAAAAGTGAAGAATCATAAATTAAACTTCTACAGCGCTGCCTATCTTTAAAATAAATATGCTACAATTAAATCGTCTGATAATTCAGATGCTCTTGATGAAACTTTATTTAGGAGGTAGGTATTATGAAAAATAAAAATAATATTTACTTAAAAACTTATAAAGGGATTACGAA
>NZ_CADEPK010000321.1 GCF_902829255.1 Metabacillus niabensis
TAGTTACATTCAGAAAAGCGCTTTCTTATTTTACAAAAGGAGAGGATTATTATGTTAGGCTTTCTACAACGAATTGGTAAAGCTTTAATGCTTCCAATTGCAGTGTTGCCTGCAGCAGGTCTATTACTTCGTTTTGGACAACCGGATTTATTAGATATTCCCTTTATCGCAAATGCTGGGAACGCTATTTTTGCTAACTTAGCTTTAATTTTTGCTATTGGAGTTGCAATGGGATTTGCAAAAGATAATAATGGAGCTGCTGCCTTATCCGGTGCAATCGGATACTTAGTACTGACTGAAGGAACAAAAGCTCTTGATAAAGACATCAATATGGGGGTTCTTGGAGGTATTATTGCTGGTATTATCGCAGGATTATTATATAACCGATTCCGAGATGTTAAACTGCCTGAGTGGCTAGGATTTTTCAGCGGCAGACGCTTTGTACCAATTATAACCTCTTTAGCTATGGTTATTTTAGCTGGAATTGCTGGTTTTGCGTGGCCACCGATTCAAGATGCAATTAACGGACTTGGTAATTGGATTATCGGATTAGGTGCAATTGGATCAGGATTATTCGGATTTTTAAACAGATTGTTGATTCCTTTAGGACTTCATCATGTTTTAAATAGCCTGTTCTGGTTTCAATTTGGAGAGTTTGAAGGTCAAGCAGGAGATATTGCCCGTTTCTTTGCAGGTGACCCAACAGCAGGCGGGTACATGACTGGATTTTTCCCAATCATGATGTTCGGGCTTCCGGCAGCTGCTTTTGCAATTATTGCAACTGCTAAACCTGAGAAACGAAAAGCAACCTCAGGAATGTTTATTGGCCTTGCCTTAACTTCTTTTCTTACTGGAATTACTGAGCCAATAGAATTTTCATTTATGTTTATTGCACCTCTATTATATGGAGTACATGCCATTTTAACTGGTGTATCAATGTGGGTTACCTCAATACTAGGAATTAGAGATGGATTTACCTTTTCAGCAGGAGCAATTGACTATTTGCTAAACTTTAATATTGCTGAAAAGCCATTATTGTTATTAGTAGTTGGCCTAATTTATGCAGTTATCTATTTTGTTATTTTCTATTTTCTAATAAAAGTGTTTAACCTTAAAACTCCTGGTCGTGAAGATGAGGATGAGGAGCAAAGCATTGAAGGCGAAACTGCAGCTGACAATGTAGGAAATAATAAATATGAAAAAATGGCCTATCAATTTATTCAAGATATTGGTGGAAGAGAGAATATTTCATCGATTGAAAATTGTACGACACGCCTTCGTTTAGATATTAATGATATGGAAAAAGTGAATGACTCGGCTCTAAAAGCACATGGAGCAAAAGGAGTAATAAAATTAAATAAAAAGAACCTACAAATAGTCGTAGGTACTGAAGTAGAATTCGTTGCAGATGCGATGAAAAAAATAGATCGTTCCTGATAATAAACGCAGCTTGATTGTATTCAATAATAATCAAGCTGCGTTTTAATTTATGTTTATCAATTAAAGATGTTGAAAAATGCTATATTGAATTTAGTATCCTTCTTAATCTCCACCACCACAGTCTCCCCCACCGCTACCAGTATCAAAGGAGCTACAATCATTTGTATTTGAATATGTATCGAAATTATTTCCATGAGAATGAGTGTAAAAACTATCGTGGGAACGACTATTTTTCCTTGCATTTATTCCATTTTTACTATTAAAAATTCCTACTAAAAAAATGATGACAATAACTATAATCGCTTCCATGTTATCAACCCTTTCTCACTATTCTTACCCTTTATACGGATAAAAATGGAAAAGGTTTCATCATGAAAAAAAGAGCTACGAAAGTAGCCCTTTTTTGTTAATACTTTATAGCTTTTCTCCGTTTGTTGCAATAACATCCTTATACCAGAAGAATGATTTTTTCTTTTTACGCTCTAACGTACCACTGCCATCATCATGCTTGTCCACATAAATAAAGCCATAGCGTTTTGAGAACTCACCTGAAGATGCACTTACTAAGTCAATACAGCCCCAGCTCGTATACCCCATTAAATCAACACCATCTTCAATTGCTTCACCCATTGCTTTAATATGCTCACGAAGATAATCGATACGGTAGTCATCATTGATTGAACCATCTTCTTCAACCTTATCATAAGCACCTAAGCCGTTTTCAACGACGAAAAGTGGCACTTGGTAACGATCGTATAATTGGTTTAGACTAATACGTAAACCTTCTGGGTCAATTTCCCAGCCCCAATCACTTGCCTTTAAGAACGGATTTTTCACACCGCCAATAAGGTTTCCTTGTGAATTTTCTAAATCTGACTTTTCTTTCTTTTCTGTACGGGACATGTAATAACTAAAACCGATATAATCGACAGTACCTTCTTTAATCAACTCAAGGTCACCCTCGCGAATATCTAGCTCAATATTATGCTCTTTAAAATAACGATTTATAAACGCAGGATATTCCCCTCTAACTTGTACATCTCCACAGAAATAGTTAAAGAATCGTTCCTCCTGAAGAGCATACATCACATTTTTCGGATTAGAATCATATGAATAAACAGGTGCGTATAAAATCATACAGCCAATTTTCGCATCAGGAATAATTTGATGACAAGCCTTAACAGCAATTGCGCTTGCTACAAATTGGTGATGGAATGCCTGGAATGTTGGAGTATAGCGATCCTCTTCCTTTTGAATCGAGAAGCCAAGTCCCATAATTGGCATTACTAAGCCACTATTAATTTCATTGAATGTCATCCAATATTTCACTTTGTCTTTATAACGGTTAAAAATTGCATTTACATATCTTTCAAAGAAGGTGACAACTTCACGGCTTCTCCAACCACCGTATTCCTTCACAAGATTTACCGGCATTTCATAGTGAGAAATCGTCACTACTGGTTCGATTCCATGTTTATGCAGCTCATCAAATACGCGATCATAAAATGCTAGGCCCTCTTCATTCGCCTCTAATTCATCCCCATTTGGGAAAATTCTTGTCCATGCGATCGACATACGGAATACTTTAAAGCCCATTTCAGCAAAAAGCGCAATATCTTCCTTGTAACGGTGATAGAAATCAATTCCTTCATGATTTGGGTAATAATACTTTTCCTTATCAATTTCAAAGTTAAAGCCTGGTGTTTGAAGAATACTTAGTCTTTCTTTACCACCTGGAAGAACATCGGCAATATTTAATCCTTTGTTCCCTTCACCAAATCCACCTTCCATTTGATTCGCAGCAGTTGCTCCACCCCATAAAAAGCCTTCAGGGAAATGATATGATTTCATCTAATAACCTCCCGATATTTTACTATCATAATAAGTAGCATTTGTTTGTTGGATAAATTTAAAACATCTTCATATTAAAATCATACTGATAGTTGGAATAATCGTAAACATACGCGAACTAACTAGTTTTTTATAACAAGGGTAGTTATTTGTTTCATTTGTGTAACACAGTGTATCATTGTGATAAACTAAATATGCAAGGTGATTTACAGCAATTGCGTAAGGAGAGTTTAACCTATGTTTTCCAATGAAATCATTGCTTCATTCAATGAGCTAGAAACCTCTTTATATAACTACATTATCCAAAACAGTGAAAAGGTCGCATATATGAGAATTCGCGAGCTAGCAGATGAAACACATGTCTCAACTGCGACGATTTTACGTTTCTGTCGCAAAGTAAATTGCGAAGGATTTACCGAATTTAAAGTTAAGCTTAAAATGCATGTACAAGAAAATAATAAGCCAATGATAAAAAGCTCCTCACATTCATTCCTAGAGTTTTTCGAACGGACATTAAATGGGGATATCGAAGCGAAGATGAAAAAAGCTGCAAGCATTGTTACAAAAGCCGATAATGTCATTTTTATCGGTATTGGTAGTTCAGGAATATTAGCTGAATACGGGGCGAGATATTTCTCAAGCTTAGGGAAATTTTCAATGTACATTAAGGACCCACACTTCCCTATACACTCAAAGCTCATGTTTAATAGTGTAACAATCGCATTATCTGTTTCAGGAGAAAACCCATTTACTGTAACACATCTTCATCAGCTGAAACAGGAAGGCAGTAAAATAATAAGCATTACAAATAATAAATTATCTACAATTGCAAAAATCTCTGACCTTAACATTCCTTATTATGTAACAGAAGAATATTTAGAAGAGACAAATATCACGACACAGGTACCTGTTGTTTATATATTGGAATCGATCGCGAGAGAAATTTATCGGCTCCAGCAAGAAGAAGAGTTATAGAAAAAACTCTTTTTCGTATTGCAATCATCTTTAATCATGCCAACTTGTCTTTTAAGTAGCAAGCTGCGCTAACTTACCTGCATTTTTCCTTTTTATCTTCTTTTAACTCTTTAATGAATAGGACTGTAATTATCATGCAAAATATAAAATTTGCTTCTAACCAGCAAAAAGCTGAAATTAAAAGAAATCTAGAATTCATTAACATAGTAACTGAAAAAATAAAAGAATATGTGAATTTGGAGCTGTTCTCTTTTGAGCAATTAGAAGAAGCCCAAATTGGCTATCTGATTACTCCAGATGGACATTCACTCATAACAGATGAAGTGGACTCATGGGATACAAATTGGATTGTTATTGGGTATGAAACAATGTGCGGGGATCCTCTTATTATCGAATTAAATGAGAAGGGCTACCCTGTATCTACATTAATCCACGGAATTGGCAGCTGGAATGGCGGGAATTTCCTTGCAGATTCACTAGAGAATTTCCTAGCAATTATGAAAGAAATAAATTGTTTCCTTACTGAAAAGCAAGTACGAGAAGGAAATCAAACGATAATAATGAAAGAATTGATAGCCTTGATAAATGTGATAGTTGAACATAATAGATTTACTGACTTTGATATATGGAAATCTTTGTTGAGTCCGTTATTCATGCTAGCAGAAGAATACGAGATAGCTTTAGAATCGAATATAGCGGAACTGAAAAAACAAGGGAAGAGAATATCAGAAATCGCCACCCAACTTAAAATACAGCCTAAAGATGTGTATATGTATATGAAGAAAATTTCACAATAAACGAAAGATGTAACGCATGGACATTTAGTATTCATGCGTTTTATACCATTAATAACCCCATTTTCTGCTGCAGTTAGAAACAAAATAAGACAATAAGTCTCTATTGACTAGCCTCTTTTGAACAATCAATATCCTTCAGATACTAGGAACCAGAATACATAAACAAAATTACGAAGAAATACGAACAATCCTCATCATCATTCTATAAGTTCTGTAATAAAAAGAGAAAGCGAGTGAAACGATAAAAGAGAGGAATTTATGACTGTTAATTAATCGAGGAGAAAAAATGAAGCATTTTTTTAATGATCTTCTTAATAAGCAAGTATTCTTTAAGTATGGTTTTTATTTGTTACTTTTTATGAGCATCGTATTAAATATTTTGATATTGCCAATCATGTCATTTGATAGTGAACTTTATATCTTTTTTATATTATCCGTTATTTTTTTAGGGATTGGCTATTACGAAAAACCAATTTGGGTTTTATTATTAGGGACGGCAATTGTTGTTACGGCTCGTTTTTTCCTCATCGCAGAACCATTCTCAGGTCCTATAACTTACATCATTCATTTAATTACATATTTTTTAATCACCTTTATTTCAACAGGGTTAATGAGAAATTATCAGCGGATAAAAAGCGGAAACATTGAATTGGTAACTGCGCTGGCTAATGCGCTTGATTCACGGGACTCCTTAACCGCCAATCATTCACAGAATGTTGCGCGTCTTTCTCTTGAAATCGCAAAGGAAATGAACCTACCGAGACATCTATATGACGTCATACTCGAGGGTGGGCTGCTACACGTTATAGGAAAAATTGGAGTTCCTGAGCATATTTTAATAAAGCAGGGGAAATTAACTGACGAAGAATATACTTTAATTAAAGAACACCCGGTAATTGGCTATAACATTATTAAGCATATTTCGAATTTTGATAAAAATGGCATATTAAATATTGTGTTATATCATCATGAAAGGTATGACGGGAAAGGATATCCAAAAGGGTTAAAGGGTGAGGACATTCCTTTAGTTGCAAGAATCGTTGCCCTTGCTGATACATTTGATGCGATGACATCAAAGCGAGTGTATAGGGATAAGCTTGATTTAGACTATGCAGTTTTTGAAATACGTAAACATCGTGGTACACAATTTGACCCAAACGTTGTTGATGCATTTCTTAAATTATATAAGCGAAAAATGAATGGATTAGACCTAAAGTAAACTCATACACCTAACCTTTAGGTCTAGCATTTCATTCATCTGACAAACTTTATCATACAATTCGTAAAATTAGTATGGTGATAAGCAAAATCAATTCCTTTCTTTTCCCTTAATGATTTTGAAACATACTTTGTTTGATAAGTAATAAAAAATTCATTAGTAAAAGGATAGGGTTTTATCTTTATTTCAGATTGATTTTTCCATTCGGCAACAAATTTTTCACCATTAATGCTTGGGTTAAATCCATCGACAAACCATGGGTATTCATCAGATTTGGTGGCACCGGGTTCATTTAGACATATGTAAAGAGATAAAGCATCCGCTAACTGTAATAATTGAAAGTGACGATTAACCGCTTCCTTATTTGGATAATTTAATTGCTTGTTTAATCTCTCCTGTCTATTTCTCTCATGCTCGATAAACTGTATACATTCCTGTTGACGAGAATCACGAATATCAACAAAGGAGGAAAAGTGAATACTACATAGTAAACTAGCATATTGATCGATCCTCTCCACCTCATCAATTCCTTTTGTATACATCACAAGCTTAGGTGATAAAGGGTAATCCATAAACGAATACGGGACATGCTTCTGATCATTCCATATCGGTGTTTGATCTAGACAAATCCATGCTCGATCATGCTCTCTTATAGCAATATAGGCCTCATCCCGATAATCGTTACTTAAAAATAAATCTTCAGAAAAGTATCTTGCAATTTCCTCTGACATCAATGCATGATCATGCTGGGCTGTCATATGAAAAGAGCTTATTGTTTCACGGACAATCATGATATCACCTCCAATGTTCACACTCTTAAAAAATAATTTTCGCTATATAGGTAGCTGCGCAAAAAGCAGAAGTGGCCAGCACGATAATTCCAATCGTTCTTTCCTTATTTTTTAATAATCGTATTCCTAAAATTACTAATAAAAGTGTAGATGCTATTTGGTTTAACGGAATTAAATACTTATCATACGCTTGATTAAATAACGAAAATAACGTAACAGCTAATATAAAGGTAGCAAAAACAATTAAGAAATATTTCACTTTATCCTCCTGTTCTACAAATCTATATTGTAATATTCTCCAATAACCAAAATATACCTTTTCAAAATAAAAAGCCTTGCCTCTAAAAAAGAAGCAAAGCAACCATTATTAAATTTCTAGTGAGCATGCCCCTGAATCATAGCTATCCGCAATAACAAAACGATGTTCATCTGTATAATCAATATAAATATCGTCTTGTAAATACCGCTTTGTGAAATGATCGATACGAATTTTAATGCCTGCTACCTCAAACAATAAGTCATTTCTTCTCGCCTCATCAAAAATGAGGGAAAATTTCACTGATAATCCACAGCCTCCACCCATCGTTGCATCAATACGTGGGAATTTCCCCTTTTCTAGTTCAACAGATTTTAATCGTTCCACCGCTTCTTTACTAAATGTTATGAACAATCTATACCACCTACTTTCACTGATAAAGGTTGTTCAATGCCCTTTTTATAACGGACAATCGGCTTCCTGGCAGCTTGAACCTCATCTAAGCGACCGATCGAGGTAGTATTAGGGGCATTTAAAACAATGTCCGGATTTTCTTCTACTTCTTTCGCAATTTGAATCATTGCTTCGGCAAAAGCATCTAACGTTTCCTTCGATTCTGTTTCTGTCGGCTCAATCATCAAACATTCCTCTACATTTAGAGGAAAATAGATCGTTGGTGGGTGGTATCCAAAATCAAGCAGTCGTTTCGCCATATCTAACGTCCTTACGCCAAGCTTCTTCTGCTTACTTCCTGATAAAACAAATTCATGCTTACATATCTCGGAATATGGCGAATCAAAATATGGTACAAGCTTTTTCTGAAGATAATTAGCATGTAAGACAGCACTTTCAGAAACGTGACGAAGTCCTTCATGTCCCATTGTCCGAATATAAGTGTAAGCACGTACAAGAATACCGAAATTTCCATAATAGCCCTTCACTCTTCCAATTGATAACGGATGATTATCATTCAATGTCAGCTTATCCCCTGCTTTTTCGATTCGTGGCACTGGTAAAAACGGGATCAGCTTCGTTTTCACTCCAACAGGTCCTGCTCCTGGACCACCACCGCCATGAGGTGTTGTAAAGGTTTTATGAAGATTTAAATGAACGATGTCAAAGCCCATAATCCCTGGTGTTGTTTTTCCTAAAATTGCATTCGCATTTGCGCCATCGTAATAAAGCAGTCCGCCGACATCATGGACAATTGCAGCAATTTCGCGAATTTCTTTTTCAAATAAGCCTAACGTATTAGGATTTGTTAACATTAATGCTGCCGTTTCCCTATCAACATGCTTTTTTAATTCAGTTAAATCGACTAATCCATTTTCATTCGATGGAATTGTGATCGTTTGAAAGCCTGCAACTGTAGCACTTGCGGGGTTTGTTCCATGTGCCGAATCCGGAACAAGGACCTTCGTTCTTTTTTCTCCCTTCTCTGCAAAATAGGCCTTTACCATCATTAACCCAGTCCATTCCCCTTGTGCACCTGCAGAAGGCTGTAATGTTACAGCATCCATTCCTGTTATAACAGCTAAATCCTCCTGTAATTCATACATAAGCTGTAGAGCACCTTGAACAGTTTCTTCAGATTGGTATGGATGAATTCGCGAGAAGCCCTCAAGTCTTGCGATATCCTCATTTATTTTCGGATTGTATTTCATCGTACATGACCCAAGTGGATAAAAGCCTGTATCAATCCCGTGGTTTTTTCGCGAAAGAGCAGTATAATGGCGAACAAGCTGAAGCTCTGAAACTTGAGGAAGCTCAGCAGGTATGTCACGTATCAAATGCTTTGGCAGCTTTTCTTCTAAAGCTACCTTAGGAACATCTCCTTCTGGCAGACTTGCACCAACACGCCCTTGGCGACTTATTTCGAAAATAAGACTGTTGTAATCAACCATGTGCAATTGCCTCCAATGCATTGATAAATTGATCGATTTCTTCCTTCGTTCTTTGCTCAGTTACTGCGATTAACATTTGATTACTTCCTAAATTATATCCACCAATGAAACCTTTCTTAAGAAGTTTTGAGTTAATCTCCCGAATTGACAATGAAAGCTCTACAACAAATTCATTAAAGAATGGTGCTTGATTCTTTATATGAAACCCTTTTTCAATGAGCTGTTTTGCCATGTAATCTGCCTTTTCGAAGTTTAACTGTGCCATTTGGCGAATCCCGTACTTTCCAAGTGCACTCATACAAATAGCAGAAGCAAGAGCGTTTAATGCTTGATTTGAACAAATATTTGATGAGGCTTTGTCACGACGTATATGCTGTTCCCGTGCCTGTAGCGTTAGGACAAATCCTCGTTTTCCCTTATCATCGACGGTTTGCCCGACAATTCTTCCTGGGATTTTCCGCATTAACTTTTTCGTTACAGCAAAATAGCCACAATGTGGGCCACCAAAGGACATCGAAATCCCTAACGGCTGCATATCTCCAACAA
Organism: Metabacillus niabensis; assembly: GCF_902829255.1. Lineage (GTDB taxonomy): Bacteria > Bacillota > Bacilli > Bacillales > Bacillaceae > Metabacillus > Metabacillus niabensis. The sequence goes on from NZ_CADEPK010000321.1 coordinate 9,780, forward strand.
CAATATCTGCTCCAAGCTTCCCTGGTGCTTGTAAAACTGCCAATGCTAAAGGATTTGCACTAACGATGAAAAGCGCTCCATTCTCCTCTGCGATTTTCTTCACTTTTGTTAAATCCTCAATTGAACCAAAAAAGTTCGGATATTGAATCATAATCGCAGCTGTATTCGAATCGGCTAGATTCGTTAAATCCTCTATATCCGTTACATCGTTGTTTAGCTTTACTTCCTCAACAAGATACTCTTGTCCTGCTGCAACTGTTTTTACTATTGAAAGAGATTCTGGATGTACTGCCTTTGAAACAAGAACCTTCTTCCGCTTTGTTGTAGCAGCGGCAAGTGATGCAGCTTCAGCTAGAGAGGTAAATCCATCATACATAGAGGAATTCGCAACATCCATTCCTGTTAATTCACAAACCATTGTTTGAAATTCAAATATCGCCTGTAGCTCCCCCTGGCTAATTTCTGGCTGGTATGGAGTATATGCTGTATAAAATTCGGAGCGGGAAATCAGATGGTTCACAACACTTGGAATATAATGATCATACGTTCCTGCACCAAGAAAAATCGGATAATGATTTGCATGTTTGTTATTAGCTGCAAGCTGATACATTTTCTTAGCAAGCTGTGGTTCAGGGATAGCATTCGGAATTGCCAACGGTTCATTTAAACGGATTTCAGGTGGGATATCAGCAAATAAATCATCAATCGTTTGAACATTTAAAAACGCAAGCATTTCTTCTTGATCCTGCTTCGTATCAGGAAGATATCGGTACGTATTTCCCATATATTCTCTCTCCTTCAAACGTTTCTCTTTTTATAAAAAGGGGTTTTCACAACAATTGCATCGATGAATTTGTTGCGAATTTGTACTTTAAGCTTTGTCCCCACTTCTGCATAATCAAATGGTATAAGGGCTAAACCAAGATTTTTCTTTAGCGTTGGTGAAAATGTCCCTGATGTGATAAATCCAATTTCCCCATCTTCTGAATACACTTTATATCCATGACGAGGAATTGCTCTTTCAGTCACTTCTATCCCGACCAATTTTCGTTTTCCCTTATTAACAAAAAGTTGTTCTTTACCAATGAATGGGCAATTTTTATTCAGTTTAACTGCAAAGCCAATTCCTGCTTCAAGAGGAGTAATTTCATTTGACAGCTCCCTTCCATATAACGGAAGACATGCCTCAAAGCGAAGCGTATCACGTGCTCCAAGTCCACATGGCTTCAACCCATCCTCCTTACCAACTGCTAGAAGCTTCTCCCAAAGAGCTTTCGCCTTGTTCGCACCTAAGTAAAGTTCAAAGCCATCCTCACCTGTATAGCCGGTACGGGAAATGAGAACATCTGAAATACCTGCGATGGTGACAGATTGTGCGAAGCGAAACGGAGCAAGCTTTATTAATTCCAACTCAGTTACCTTTTGTAAAATCCCTATTGCTTTAGGTCCTTGTATCGCAAGCAACGCAACCTCATCAGAAATATTTTGCAGGGTAACATCACCGCTTGCATGCTCCTTAAGCCATGTATAGTCCTTTTCGAGATTAGCTGCGTTAACAACGAGCATATATTTTTGATTTGCTAACCTATATACTAATAAGTCATCAATCGTTCCACCGTCGTGATCGCACATTGCGGTATATTGAGCTTGATTAATTTGAAGCTTTGTTACATCATTTGTGACCAAACGATTCAAAAAGCTTTCAGCATCCTTTCCTTCGATAAGAATTTCCCCCATATGTGAAACATCAAATAAGCCTGCTTCATTTCGAACTGCTTCATGTTCAGCTAATATACTAGAAAACTGTACTGGTAATGCCCAGCCACCAAAATCTATAACCTTTGTTTTTTCACCATATTGTTTATAAAAATCATAAAGTGGTGTTCGTTTCAATGCTCGCTCTTTCATCTTCCATCCACCTCCTACTATTATCTAGCCATACAAAAAAGGACAGAAAAAGGTAGTAATCGCTACCTTCTCTGTCCTTTTACCTGAAAGTTTGCCCTGTTTGAACAACAGGTCCCCTTTGGTGGCATGTCAACCTCATCATGCTCTCTCCAGAGCTACGTCCAATTATGGTTCTTTTACCTGAGAGATTTGCTCATAAGGCTGTTTTTATGAGCTTGCTCCTTCGGCGGCATTTATTATGCTCTCTCCCATAATCATCATCCGCTTCATATTTATTAAGTTTATAGTATAAGACTCCGCTTTCCTATACAATGAATCTGTTAGATTATGCTACACATTATTTTTCAGTTCTCTTTCCATTATTCTATTCAGGTCACTTACAATACATGATTTTTCTTTAAAATGTCATGTTACATTTTTCAGGTTAAGCATATATATTTCCCATGAAATTTTCTGCGAGTAGCCTCGGCAAATCGATATTATTGTTCTTCTTTTGCCCTTTCTAACACATGTTGAATAAATGGTGCTTTCGCCTCTGTATATGCGACTCGATTAAAGCGATATTTATTAGCTAAAGCTCTCTTAATCCTTTCATATTCCTTACGGACATTTGAATGCTTTCTCAAATAATCGCGAAACAATAGCTGCTCATGCCATGATTCACTATTCAGCTGGTAAACATGTAAATGATGGGTCCCTGCCCTCCATTGTCCTTTACGAAAAAAACGTCTATGAGGGAAATTGTTATGCTCGACAAATTCATATTGTAATTTCTTTAGAGGCTCGATCATATAAGCAGTATTATCAAGATGATTTACAGCAACTGCAATATCTAAGACCGGTTTAGCTGTTAAGCCAATAATTGAAGTACTTCCTATATGCTCAATATCAACGATGGCATTTGCGAGGATACTTTGGATGTTTTGTTTTTCCTGTTCAAATTGAATCGCCCAATTCGGGTCGTAGTCTTTAATGATTACTTGCTCCATAGCTTAGCTCCTTCATAGCTCTATAAAGAATTTTTAGATGAATGAAAATGCTTATTAATTTTCCCTTACTCATTACCTATTAATCCATTTTTTATTTTTAAATAACTTTTTTTGCTAAATTTCTTATATAGAGCGTAAATGAAATTTGGAATAAAATAAGTTATTCATTTATTAATCTTTTTCCAACACTATTTTCTGTAGTCCCTTTTTATCAATATATGTATCAATTACATCAAAGCCATTTTTAATATTCAATATTAACATGCTTCTCCATTTATTCATTGTCTTCGTTTGAACATAGGAGTAGCCATTTTCTTTAATCCATTGATGCTGCATTTCCATTAATTTTGTGCCAATTCCATGTTTTTGGTACTTAGGAGCTACTCCACCTAACCAGCTATAAAAAGTATCAGCTTTTAGCTCATAGCCAATTTTTTATCCGATAATTTCTTCATCAATTTGTGCAACAATGACTAATATCTTTGGCTTAGCTTCCATTTTCATTTGTAAATCATCTGATTGACCAAAGATAACTTTATGTAATCGTAACAACTTCGTTAACCTTATCGAATCTGGTATCCCGTTATAAATAATATAGTCAATTTTCATATTGTACTTGCCCTTCCAAGTAAGATTAATCAAAAAACTCCATATGTGGCATTTCCTGCTTATAATAAGCTAATCTATCTTGTAATGTGCCTGTATGAAATTCAAATTTATGACCATCAGGATCCGTAAAGTAAATTGACTTTTTATCTCTTTCATCTCTTGAACGTCCTGATAAAATGTTTACATGCAAGTCTTTTAATCTCTTAGCAACTTCCTCAAAATCTGCTTCATCTATGGAAAATGCTATATGTGTATAGGATTCATTCATTTCTTTTCGAGGAATATCCTTTTCTTCATTTAATGCAAGCCAAATACCATTCAGATCAAAATATGCTGTACTTCTTCCTTTTACTAATAACTTTGCGTTGAAGACTGTTTTGTAAAACTCTATTGATTTTTCTAAATCTGAAACTGAAAATAAGAAATGATTAAGTCCTTTTATGAACACAATTATCCCTCCATACAGATTATTTCTTTTAACACAGTATTCCTATTATAAATTCTCATCGATAAACGTAATTGTTTTTTTATTATGTACGAAATGGACAATATGCTCTTTTATATTTGGGTAGAGAATGATATGTTCCAATTCATCTAGTGGAATCCATTTAACATCTGTTTGATTTTGATCGGGGGTTTCAGGCATTTTCGGTGTAGAACCAGCTTTTAATTCACATTCAAACATTAAGCCTACCTGGTGGGTTTCACCATATTTATATGCATTCATCTGTGGTGCATATTCATAGGCAAACGCTAATTCTCCTACTTCAACATCAATTGATGCTTCCTCCTTTGCTTCTCTACATACAGCTTCTTTCACTGTTTCATTAGGTTCAACTCCACCAGCTGGCAAATTATAATGTAAGCCATTCTCATCGAGAAATTCGATTAATAGAATAGAATTGTTTTCGATAATCAATGCACCTGCACGTACTCTTATATGGTAAGCCATTTCATTTCTCCCTACCCTCTGTCTTTATTTCCCTTCCACTTAAGTGCCTTAGCAACGAGTTCATTTACAAATTCTTCTTTTCCCTTCTGGTATTGATGTGTGTCATGGTGATACTTTTGTGCTAAATCACATTTTAAAGCACCATATGCCTTTGCATCTTTAGGATGCTGAAGCAGGTATTCCTTAAACAGTAAATGCTTCCTAATATTTTCATGGCCGATTTGATACATATGAACATGATGTGTTCTATTACTTAGCCCTTTTGAAATATATCTTCTCCCAGGTATGCCATTTTCACCTCTAGGCTTATACCCGAGTGAGCCCATTTTCTCATTGTAGCTATCAATTTTCTCAATCTGTGAAACTACTACTAGTAGGTCAATAATAGGTTTGGCATAACCAACTGAAGGGATGGCTGTACTTCCAATATGATAAATATTAAGCACATTCTTCTCAAGTAAAGGAAGAAGAATGGCTGCTTCCTTTTCATATAAGACTTCCCATTCACTTGTCCATGGAAGAATTTCCGTTTTTCTCAAAGCGTGCTATCCCCTTTCTTTTTTATTCCTTAATTGGTAATGGATTAATTTTGTATGTCTGTTAACTACTATTTAGCTTTTTTGAGGAGATTCAAGTTGTTTTAATCACTCGTTCCACCAAGGTCTATTTCTTCAATTATATATTTCCCCATTTTCTCCTTCAGACTTATATTAAATGAACTACTCATCTATTCAACAGGTAAACATTAAATCCTCTATCTTTACACAATTCTCTAATTTTGTTGATTCTACGTCGATTCATAAAAAAAGAAACCTAAATTCGGTTTCTAGCAAAAAGATAAATCTATTTCTCCTTTTTTATTGCATAGATTAAAAGCAATATCGAAAGCACCAACAAAACTCCTGTTAAGATATATTCAAGCACCTTAATCCCTCCTATGTTGTTTAAAGTCATATATATAAATGGTGCAAAGGGTTAAGATTCTCACCTAGTTTAAGAGAATATACCTATTATAACGCTCCTAGTTAAAGAATTTTGATTTGACAATGATGAAAATATGTCACTTTTTTGAATTTTAATGTACTTCATAGTTTCAGTTTTCCCTCTATTATTTTGATGTTTTATGAAAAGAAGGAAAAAGCTAGATAATCAAGGAATAATATAATGCATATAATTTGGAAGGGGGTTTAACAATGAAAGAAAGGTTAATGAGAGTAGGAACTTCCTATATTCCTGTAACGAATGTTGAGCTATCATCCGCATGGTATGTAAATAAACTAGGTGCAAGGTTAAACTATAAGGATGATGACAAGGCGATTTTAAACCTCGCAAATCAAAGCTTTTTTCTAGTAAAATCACAAAATAATCAATGTTCTAATTTCATAGATATGTATGGTGAGGAATGGTTTTCATTAACATTTGAGGTGAACGGATTAGCTGCTTTAGAAGAAATACATAGAGACTTTATCACAAATGAGGTCCGAGTTGGAGCAATTGAAAACAGAGGACATGCTGGTAGAAATTTTGTTTTTAACGATATAGACGGTAATAAATTCGATGTCTGGAGCGAACTTAGTCCTCGCTTTAAAGAGAAATATGATGTATAGGAGTAACAAGAATATGTGGAATTTATCAAAGGAAATTATAGAATCGTACACAAAATACAATCTTTTGCCTATTCATGAAACTGACCAGGATTGGGAAACTGCCCTAAGAGAGGCAAAGGAAGAATGCGAGGATCTTATTGGGCAATTAAAAGAAGAACTTGAAGATGTAAAAGAGGAATTGTTAGACGTCTTACCAAGTCGTTTTATTCAGTACGTAGAAAACGGCACATTAAATCAACCAACATTGCCAAAAACGGTACGTGAAGATTATTTACAATGGATACAAACAAAGGAAAAGGAATTTGAAGAAATATTAGATGCTGCAAATGTACAAACACAGGAAGCAGTTACGTATTTACCTGCTGAGGTTCAAAATATTTTTGAAGAAAGTTTGCATGATTCTACGATCGAGAGAATTGAACGTACGAATCATACCCTTCATTTATACATTAATACGGATGGTGGATTTTCATCGAAGTCACTAATTCACTTCATTTTTCAGAATGTTCTAGACGAAGTCAGTGATGAAACGCTTCAGGTTGGGCAATGGCTTATATACAATGAGTTAAAGAAAACAGAGGATGGATTTGCATTCCGAGTATTATTTGATTGTCCTGATGCGGAGTGGACGATCAAAATGAAGAATCTTGATGCTAAGTATTATTATCGACCGGTAACATATACAAGATTGAGTGATGAAGGAGCATTAGATGAAATATCGTTTGCTGAATATGTTGCACAGTTAAATCGAAAGCATCACTACTGGTTGATAACACCTCATTTAACTTGTGAAATTAGGTCATTTTCTGAAAATATACATTTAGAAAACGGGAAGCTTGAATTTAGAGAGAATGAATTCGTAGTTACAAATGGGAAAAGTAGCTTTGTGTATCAGTTAGACGAATACAATCCTGTTCATTTTATCTACACGGACGTTTATGAAGATCCATATGGGCATTTGAATGAACAAGTACCCACCGATAAAATCGAAGCAGCTATCTTTAGTGATGAGTTAGAATTGCAAGTACGTGCATGGAATACACTTTATGCAAATGCCGAAGAACTTGCAGACATCATCAATCAAGTATTATGGAAAATGACGATTACCGAAGAAAGTGAAATGATGCTTCATGCCTATATTAGTCATTTTTATAAAGAAGGGATATTGACAGAGCCAAATATCAAGAAATATCGTACATTTCTTAATTCTTGATTCTAAAAGGAAAATGCTACTAATGAAATAAGAGGCTATCTCCAAGGGTTTAGCCTTTTTAGATAGCCTCTTTGATGCAGCAAAAATTCCATTTGTCGATTTTATTTCACTTTGGTCTTTCAATTGTAAAGATCTCGCCAATTTTCGCGTAATCATTTCCCGCTAAACGGCTTATAGCACTTAAGCCAATTGGATCAATTCGCCCTTGTTCATAAATATCTTCTTCGATATGATATTGAACAATCCTGCCTATAATTAAATCACAGCTAGGTGTTTCGTTTCCTCCTAATTGCAGGGAATTCTCCAAAATACATTCCATTCGTACTTTTGCTTCTTTAACCCCTGGGATTGATAGTTTCTTACTAGTAATTGGCGTCAAGTTTGCTAGCTCGATTTCACTTTGTTCCGGTGGTAGAATTGCTGCTGTTTTATTTACTTTTTCAACATTTGTGTCATCGACAATATGAACAACAAATTCTTTTGTAGCAAGTATATTTCTTGCCGTATCCTTTTGATTCCCTTCTTTTCTCTGAATCGATAATGAAATCATCGGCGGATTTGCTGAGACAATTGAAAAGTAGCTGAAAGGAGCGCCATTTAATATCCCTTCCTTTGACATCGATGTAACAAAGGCAATTGGCCTAGGAATGATGCTACCTATTAAAAGCTTGTAATTTTCTCTTTCTGTATTTTGCATCGGATCAATCGAAAGCATGTGCTTAACTCCTTTCTAGCAATTAATCTAATTCTCTCACTTCAAATGGGAGGAGCATTTGTTTTAGCTCTTCACGGTGTGGCTCATATTGTGGCGGAAGCATCAATTTTTCTCCCATGGTTTCTTCTGATTCATCATGGGCAAATCCTGGTGGGTCTGTAGCAATTTCAAATAAGATTTCACCATGCTCTCGAAAATATATCGCATTAAAATAGTTCCGATCCTGAACTGGGGTTACATGATATCCATTTCGTTCAACATACATTTTCCAATCGAGCTGGTCATCATCATCATTTGCCCGCCACGCAATATGATGAACGGTTCCGACTCCCATTTGCCCACTGCCAATTGTCGTTAATTTTACATCGATTATATTTCCGATATTTGCAGTTGAACGGTATCTGACAAAGTCACCTTCAATTCCAACCTTCTCAAGCCCCATAACCGTTTCTAACAATTCAGCAGTTTTTTCTGGTTGTTTTGATAATAGTGTTGCACCACCAAAGCCTTTGATCGCAACATCTGCACTCACTTCACCAAATGTCCAGTCGCTTTTTTCTCCCGCTTCCCTTTCCACTATTTCTAAATGAAGTCCATGTGGATCATCAAATTCTAAATATATCTCTCCAAAACGCTCAATTTTACTAAATGGAATCTTAAATTTTTCTAATCTAGCTTCCCAAAATGTCATTGCCCCTACAGGAACAACGTAGGAGGTTACCCCAACCTGCCCATCTCCAATAACACCTTGGCGTGCACCAGCCCAAGGAAAAAAGGTAATAATTGTCCCTGGCTTCCCTGCTTCATTTCCGAAGTATAAATGATATGTACCAGGGTCATCAAAGTTTACAGTTTGCTTGACTAATCGGAGGCCTAATATCCCTGCGTAAAAGTCTACATTTTCTTGAGGATGACCAACAATTGCTGTGATATGGTGTATACCCGATGTTTTTTTCATATAAGTTTACTCCTTCATTTTTTACTCTTATATGCCTTTGTTTATTATTCCTACACAAACGTAACAAATTCATTAACTGGCTTACGATAGCCACGAGGTCTTCTACTAACAACCTTTTCTTTACCTAATGCAATCATCATGACTACTTCATGTTGTTCATCTATATGTAAAATGTGTTTTACCGCTTCGGAGTCAAAGCCTATCATCGGACATGTATCCAACCCTTTTTCCTTTGCGGCCAGCATAAACAGCATAGCGGATAAGGATCCATTTCGAATCGCTTCATCACGATGGAAACCCTCTCCTCTTGATTCATAAAAAGAAGTCGTATCATCGACCATATGCCGATATTCCTGCTCATTCAATATCCCTAACATCTTTAACCCTTCATAAATATCAGGTGCTTGATGATACGCTTGCTTATCACCTAACACGATAATAACTGCTGAGGAGCTGTAAACCTTATATTGACCATTTGCTGCATCCTTTAATTTCCCCTTAATCTCTTTATCAGTTACAGCGATATAATTCGTATGTTGAAGATTAAATGCAGATGGTGCAAGCTTTACCAGCTCAAATATTTCATTTAGCTCCTCACGTTTAATTGGCTGATCGGGAAGAAAATTATTAGCTGAACGTCTATCTTGTACTAATTGGATAAAATCAGTCATTGTTACACTTCCTTATTACTTAAAAATAGTTTTACGCAAGATATTTCATCTTTGCAGTTTGTATTAAACGAAGCATAATTTTATCTCGGTTTCAATTATCTCGAATACGAGATAATGATACATCTTTATTTAGTAAGTGTCAATACATTCATACTTTTTCTCCTGGATTTAAGCTCAGCCAACACAAAGAGCCTTACTTCATAAGAAGAAAGGCTTTGAATATAAATAATCTTTATTCCCAGTCCATTATTTAAAATGGTCGTTTCCATTAAATACTTTATCAATTTGATTTCTGTCGTAGTCTAATATCCACTCATTGTATTGATTGTATATCCCCCTAATTGTTTCGGTGGAGGCAGCTAATAAATCACAGCCTCTATCATCATAAATATGAAATATCGTATTTTTGCTTTTATTTATAAAATACACTCTATGGTAGAGCGATGGTTTGATCCCCATATCCTGATTGCAAATTGCTTTTATCATCGGAATATATCTAATTTCAGAAGGCTTGCAATTCAACAAAAACCTACGTATTGGATACGCTCCATCATCATCTTCCTCATGATTAAAATAAGGGAGTGTATGTTGTGTTAGCCGATATAAAACGCTTTTCTCTTTTACAAATTTAGATAAAACGTTTAATTTACGTTTAACTGTTTCATTTTCAGCAAAAGCTTCTACATCGATAACAATTACCATATCATCATCTGTTGAATGCAGCGCATTAAATAAAGTAATCGCTCTTTCATAAACCCCAAACAAGTAGGGGCAATTTTCATAAATATGATTAGGGTTATAATTCACACCTAATTTAAAGCGAATTCCAATTTTCCAACTATAAAATAACGGTGGTTTAAGTTCTAAATCTGGAAATATTTTATCCATATAACGGTTTATTTGCATTATTACACCTCAAAATATATGTTTGCCTATTTTTTGTTTAAATAAATTTCCGCCATGATCTTTCATTATTATACGAATCTACCAATTAACCTTACCATAATAATCCATATGTTACGTTTATTATCTTATAATATAGTGAATATTAAAAAAGGCCTTGCCCCATTTTGAAGCAAAGCCTTTAATATTATCTCTCCTCTTGAAAAAACCATTTATGCAATTGATTAATATGTGCCTGGTGGTATCTGCTATGATCGGCAATATGCCAAATCCCCCACCGAATTGTTGCTTCCTTGCCATTCTCGTATTCAACCAATTGGTTTAATTCCTTGTCAGTTAAACGGTAGCATTCTGTTTTTAACATCTCGATTACTTCTTCATACTGATTGATTAATGTTTCGAGTGAACAATTAGCTACTTGTGGCAATTCACCTTTTTCATTTATCATTGGTCCATACTTATCTTCTAGATCAGGTGGAATAGGCTGACCCTTTATTCGATAAACCCAATTTAGGTCAACATATGCTAAATGCTTTAACAATTGGGCGATGCTGTTGTAGCCTTGATTAGGACCTTTATAATCTATTTCTTCTTGAGACATTTCACCAACGATTGATTTTAAACGATAATAATTTTCTTTAACCATTGAGAAAAGCATCCCAACAATCGGCTCCATTTCAGACTCTCCAATTAAATCATGAATCATTTTACACACTCCTACTTGTCTGACTATTCATTTGTTATCTATCGTAACAAAGTTATTGGGGACAGTCCCCAATTTTTAGTTAATTTGACGTTGGTTAATGTCATCAATTATTTTCATTTTGAAGTCTTCAATTGCCATATTTTCAGATTGGTGTTCCCCATATTTTCGTATATTTACTGATTTTTGTTCGACCTCTTTGTCACCAAGTACAATCATATATGGTATTTTTTGCATTTGTGCTTCTCGTATTTTGTAGCCGAGCTTTTCATCGCTGCTGGTGATGCTTACTCTTATTCCGGATTGCTTTAATTCAGCCTGAAGCTTCAGACAATCATCTAAGTGAACGTATGAGACAGGGATGATTTGAACTTGTACTGGTGCTAGCCATACTGGAAATGCCCCTGCAAAATGCTCGATTAAAATTCCAAAGAAACGGTCTATTGAACCAAAGATTGCCCGGTGGATAACAACAGGGCGAACCCTTTCATTGTCTTGATTAATATAGGATAAATCAAATTTTTCTGGCATTTGAAAATCTAGTTGAATTGTTCCACATTGATGACTTCTTTTTAATGCATCCTTTATGTGAAAATCAATTTTTGGTCCATAAAATGCCCCGTCTCCTTCATTTACTTGGTATTGAACACCTAATTCATTTAGCACATTTTTTAAAGCTCCTTCTGATAATTCCCAAAGCTTTTCATCGCCTAATGATTTCTCTGGTCGAGTCGAAAGCTCGATGGAATAATCAAAACCGAATGTACGATATACCTCATCAATTAAATGAAACACTTGCTTAATTTCACTTTCAATTTGGTCCTCTCTAACGAAAATATGGGCATCATCCTGACAAAATGTCCGTACTCGAAACAGACCATTTAATGCGCCACTGTATTCATGACGATGCACCTGACCGAATTCAGCCATTCGTATCGGAAGATCGCGGTATGAGTATAAATTATTTTTAAAGATAAGCATATGTCCTGGGCAATTCATTGGTTTCATAGCAAATCTTGTCTGATCGACTTCAGAAAAATACATATTCTCATGGTAATGATCCCAATGACCTGATTGCTCCCACATTTGTTGATTCATCATAAACGGTGTACGAACCTCTTCATAATTGGCCTTTTGTAAAAGCTCCCGAGAGTACTTTTCAAGTTCATTACGAACAATTTGCCCTTTTGCTAAATAAAATGGCATTCCTGGTGCTTGATCTGAGAACATAAATAATTGCAATTGCTTCCCTAGCTTACGATGATCACGCTTTGCTGCTTCCTCTAGGAAATGAAGGTATTCTGCTAATTCCTTCTTCCTGTTAAACGCTACACCATAAACTCGTTGAAGAACCTCATTATCGCTATCCCCGCGCCAATAGGCTCCAGACACGCGAGTTAATTTAAATGCTTTCACATAGCCAGTTGCTGGTACATGTGGACCTCGGCATAGGTCAATAAATTCTCCTTGCTGATAAAGAGAAATTTTTTCACCTTCCGGAATGTCCTTTAATAATTCCAGCTTGAAGTTCTCGTTTTTTTCTTTAAATAATGCTTTTGCCTCTTCATACGAAACCTCAATACGCTCTATATTTAGATTTTCATTTATAATGTTTTCCATTTCTTTTTCAATCTCAAGTAAATTATCTGATGACAAGCTATGTGGCAGCTTGAAGTCATAGAAAAATCCATCGTCAATAACAGGACCAATCGCTAAGCTTACGTTAGGATAAAGTCTTTTCATCGCCTGTGCTAAAATATGTGCTGCTGAATGCCTAATGATCTCTATCCCTTCCTGTGAATCTTGAGCAATAATTGAAAGCTGACAATCCTCTTTTAACTTGTAGCTTAAATCAACTAACCTGCCATTTACTTTTCCTCCAACTGCCTGTTTCTGTAAGCTTGAACTAATTGACGCCGCAATGTCTCTCATTGTCAAGTCTTTCGGAAACTCCTTAACGACACCATCTGGAAACTCAATTTTCACCATTTCTTTACTCATGTTTTAACACTCCTTCATTAGTTTTAATATAAAAAAACACACTCATCCCTAAATAAGGGACGAGTGTGTTTATACCCGTGGTTCCACCCAATTTCCCATAAGAAAAAAAACTTATGGCTTTGGCGCTATAACGTCGCGTTGACGGTATTGGATACTTTAATTCCCCAATACTGCTTCAAGGTGGTAAATTATTTTCCTAAGCTAGGAAGTTCGCAGCTTTCCTTCCCTCTCTGTTAACCGTAAAAATAATTCATGTCCTTTTCATGGCAATTATTAATATTAAAATAATAAAAAAACGCACTCATCCCTATAACAAGGGACGAGTGCGTTATACCCGTGGTTCCACCCAATTTCCCATAAGAAAAAAAACTTATGGCTTTGGCGCTATAACGTCGCGTTAACGGTATTAGATACTCTAATTCCCCAATACTGCTTCAAGGTGGTAAATTATTTTCCTAAGCTAGGAAGTTCACAGCTTTCCTTCCCTCTCTGATAACCGTAAAAATAATTCATGTCCTCTTCTTCACATGTTCTTTATTAAATTAAAAAACGCACTCATCCCTATAACAAGGGACGAGTGCGTTATACCCGTGGTTCCACCCAATTTTCCATAAATAAAAATCACCTATGGCTTTGGTGCTGTAACGTCGCATTATACGGTATTGGATACTTAGTGTTCCCCAATACAGCTCAAAAGGTGGTAAGATACTTTCCTGCGTTAGGAAGATTTCAGCTTTCCTTCCCTCTCTGGAAACCGTAAAAGTAACTCATGTCCTTATCATTGCTTTTTAAAAGTCATATTTACATTTTTTATCATATTACAATATGTATTCAAAAATAGCAATACCACTTTTTATATTTTTACCAATGACGGAACATCTACTAT
>NZ_CADEPK010000322.1 GCF_902829255.1 Metabacillus niabensis
ATATTTATGAATACTGTAATTTTGGATGTGCATATTTTGTTTTAAAAAAAATAAAAAAATAAGAAATATTAATCGAAAAGCCAATCAACGACTAGTGAAGGATTGGCTTATTTTTTTGTAATGTTATTAGAGCATCCTGCGGGAGAAACGGGTCAAGGGATCCCCACAGGCCTGCCGAGGTTTCAAGAACAACGAAGATAAACAAAGCATATTTTTTAAATGACTTCTGACAAAAAACTACGCAATTCCGTCGCATCTTCCTCTGTTAATTTAAATGCATATTCTACATAACCAGGTTCCTCTAAATCATCTGTACCAATTATTGCAAATCGATTACTTTGAATATCAAGGACAATTTGCTTACCAAAAAATCGGTCAGTTTGAATAATTGCTAAATCAAATCGCTGATTATTTCCCATAAAACTAACATATCTTATATTCGTCTCAACTGATTCATCATATAAATAAAACCGATCTGACATTTCATTCTCTCCATTCAATCTATTTCAATAATTATTAAAAGTGTACCATAATCATCTGTAAAGATCGTTTAGACCTACTAATAAAAAATCCTTCAAAATTCGTCGAAAATTCTGGAAATGTGGTAAAATAATAATATGTAAACGGTGCTAACCAGAAGGGTTGAAACAGATGCAGAGTGACTTTTGGAATACACAATTTAGAAGATTAAAAAAGTGGAACAAGCTTTTTTTACCACAGCATAAATTAAAGTATTATCCTCCAAAATTCGTACTTAGAGACCCTGTATTAGAGGGAGTATACCGTGCAATTGCCGGTGGAATGCAAGTTGCAGTTGTCGTAATTTCTGTTTCAAACCTACGTGAGTTTTCACAACAGCTCGAACAAAATCAATTAGAAGAGTTTAAACAAGAGCTTAAAGTAGGGTTTAAACACATCATTGAAAACTCTAATTATAAAAATGACTTACTCGTTGTCCATGATTATTATAGCGAGGGACTAACCTTTTTTTTGAAAATAAACGATGAAAAACAAAGCGTTATTCATATTGAAAAAATGCTTAGAACGATTATGCCATTGCTAGAAAGCAAGGTAGCAATAAATCATCCATATTTTCAACATACATTTGATATTGGTTACATGTTTATCGAAAGAAATAATAATACAACAGCTGAGGCACTACATACAGCACAGCAGCATGCCGTTGCGATGGCAGAAAAACGAGTTCATACTCGATACATAGAAACATTAATTGAAATTCGTGAAATTATTCAAAAGCAAGATATAACGCTATTAGCACAACCAATTGTCGATTTAGCAACAAAGCAAATAAAGGCATGGGAGTTTTTAACACGAGGTCCAAATGGAACTGGATTAGAAAAGCCGCTACAGCTATTTTCCCTTGCAAGGCAGTCTAATTTAATTTACGATTTGGAATTATTAGTATTAGAGAAGGCGTTTCAGCTCATCAGCCGTGTTGGATGTACAGATGACGTATTTTTAAACTTTACACCAATTACGCTAGGAAATAAACGTTTTTTACCTGCTCTTGAATCATTGTTATTCAAGTATTCAGAAATTGAGCCGAATAAAATAATTTTTGAAGTAACAGAACGTGACTCAATCGAAGGACTTACCTTTTTTCATGATAATATTAAACAATTGCGGAAAAAAAGCTTTCGAATTGCTGTCGACGATACAGGTGCAGGTTATTCTAGTCTCCACACGATTAGTGAATTAATGCCAGACATTATTAAAATTGACCGATCGGTGATACAGGATATAGATACAAATCGTGTAAAGGAATCGATGTTAAAAGGTCTTTTATTAATTGCAAAGGAAACTAAATCATTAGTTGTTGCTGAGGGAATAGAAAAGAAGGAAGAAGCAGAGGTTTTGATTAAAAATGATGTTGATTTAGCTCAAGGGTATTTATTTGCAAAGCCTGGCACATTAGAAAAGGATCGAGTTGTTTTTAAATAAACTTCTAAAGGTACTTTCATAATCTAACAGTACGATTGCTAAGAAAACATCACATACATAAAAGGCTAAGAGAAAATTAATTACTGAGCTTCTGCTATTCTAAAGGATGGTGTTCATAAATGTATTTTGTTGATAGAGAAAAGATAGAAAATAGACTAGCTTATTTAGAAAAACAATTAGACATTTTTCGTTCAAAGGAATCGTGGAATCACGATATTGAAAAATTAGCGTTGGAAAGATTATGTCATCTTAGTATTGAAATCATTTTAGATGTAGGCAATGCGATGATCGACGGCTTTATTATGAGGGATCCAGGTAGCTATGATGATATTATTGATATACTATTAGACGAAAAAGTAATTCTTCCAGAAGAGGGAGAGGGATTAAAGGAAGTCATTGCTTTAAGAAAAGTGCTAGTACAAGATTATTTAGAAGTGGACGAGCAGCAATTGCTCCAAAGCTTTACAAAGTATCTTAATGTGATCGCTGCTTTTCCGTTACGAGTTCGGACATATATCAAAAAAGAATTAGGGCCAGTTACAGCGTTTAAGCCGATCGGATAATGAAAAAAGTGGATGACCAATTTTGTCATCCTATTTTTTTCGAAATGATTCAAGATGAAAAGAAAGAGTGATTAGAATGAAAACATATAAAGGATATTTAATAGATCTTGATGGAACAATGTATCGTGGAACTGAACAGATTGAAGCAGCTAGTGAGTTTGTCGATACACTTGTGAAAAATAACATTCCTTATTTATTTGTGACGAATAATTCCTCACAAACACCAGAAAAGGTCGCAAAAAAATTAATGGACTTTCAAATTCAAGCAACAAAAGAAACTGTGTTTACGACAAGTCAAGCGACAGCCAATTATATTTACGAAAAAAAGAAAGATGCAAAGGTTTATGTAATTGGAGAAGAAGGTTTAAAGGAAGCGATAACAAATAGAGGACTAACCTTTGTTGAGGAAAATCCTGACTTTGTTGTCACTGGCATTGACCGCGAGATAACTTATGAAAAGCTTGCAAAGGCATGCATCGCTGTAAGAAATGGGGCTACCTTTATTTCGACAAATGCGGATATCGCACTTCCAACAGAACGGGGACTGCTTCCAGGGAATGGTGCACTTACATCGGTTGTAACTGTATCAACAAATACCCAACCAATTTTTATCGGTAAACCAGAGGCAATTATTGTCGAGCAAGCATTACAAGTATTAGGGACAGAAAAAAGTGAAACATTAATGGTTGGGGATAATTATGATACAGATATTAAAGCAGGAATTAATTGCGGCTTAGATACTCTGCTAGTACATACTGGGGTGACAACTAAGCAGCATTTAAAAAATTATTCTATCCAGCCTACATATACGGTTGAATCGTTAGCTGAGTATATCCAACATGGATTTAACAGTTAGTCTTATAGTGAAAACACCGCCTCTAAACATTTAGTTCTGCTTAGAAGCGGTGTTTTGTTTAAGCCTAGGTAAAAATATTTCATAAACATTTCAGATAGCGATATAAGCAGCAGACGAGGCCCTTCCGCTTTTCGAAGATGTCTAGCTGCAGCTCCTAGCCCCTCGAGGTCACAAGCCAATTATGCCAAAAAGGTAAAGACCACCTTTATGGCATAATCGTCTTGTGCTTGTCGGGGCTAAGCAAGGCCCTTCCGCATTTCTGATTATTCTACATCTTTAGCTCGGTGAGCGAGGCGGCTTGATGCTGCGGCGGCGATTGCTCCGACGATGTCATCTAGGAATGTGTGGCATTTGCCTGTAGACTTGTCGTTTAAGTATTGGAGGATTCCAGGTTTTAGCTTGTCAATGTAGCCGTAATTAGTGAAACCGATTGATCCATATATATTTACGATTGAGAAGGCTAGAATTTCATCAACACCGTATAGACTTTCATCTGTTTTTATAATTGTTTGAAGTGGTTCTTCTAGCTGTCCTTTTTCTGCAAGAATATCAAATTGAATTCCTGTAATAACGGCATTTTGAACCTCTCGCTTTGTTAGTACTCGATCAACATTTTCTAAACAAACATCCATCGTTAAATCAGGATGATATTTTTCTTGTAAAAAGTAAACGAGCTCAGCGATATCCTCTAATTTAACACCGCGTTTTACCATCCAATCTCTTGCTGTTTTTTCAACTACATCCATTTTTTCTTCACTTTTCATAATGATCACCCAATTCTATTGTTTTTGCGCATTTATTTAGTGTATGGCGATTAGAACTAACATATTCGCTAGCAATTAAGAGGATTACACCATTCTATAATCTTCTCCATATTTTCTGTTGTCCCTGCATCAATTAATCATAAATCGAGAAAATGCCGCTTACGATAGTATATGGAGTTTTATGATGGAGGGATAACGATGAAAAGTACAATAAATGAACAATATGGGATAAATGTCCAAGAAATAACGAAAATGGGCGGTTTCGATTCATTTCGAATGCATCGCACACAGTTTCTCATCGTTCCAATACCCCATTTAGATGATGAAGAGCTTTACGAGGTTTTTTATTTCAGTCAATTTATGATAGAGAATCGGGAGCCTTATATTGCTAGTATGGTGTTAACAAAGCAAAATCATTTATCATTTGAGAAAGATTCAATGAAATATGTTCTTTTAAAATACTCGAATGTTTCGAAACGGAAGGGCATTCAGCATGGTAGAGATTTAGCTATATTTCATCAAAAGGCAAGAGCCTTTCCATACCAGGTGACAAAGACCAATCGAATTGGACAGTGGAAAAATCTTTGGGAAAAGCGTCTTGACCAGTTAGAGTCATTTTGGCATGGAAAGGTTCATAGTCAGCCGTTAAATCGTTTTGAGAAAATATTTGTTGAATCCTTTCCATATTATTTAGGCTTGGCTGAAAATGCAATTCAGTATTTAGTCGATACAGAAATAGATGGAGAGCCGCTACCGATTGATTCAGGAACGATATGTCACCATAGGTTTTTCTATCGAACATGGAACGATGAATTAAATGTAAAGCTTCCAACAGAATGGGTATTTGATCATGGAAGTAGAGACATTGCGGAATATATGAGAGATTTATTTTTTGAAAAGCAAAGTGATGCTCATTCATTAAGCTATCGTTTTTTGGAGGAATATAATCGCATCACACCACTATCACCGTTTTCATACCGTTTAATTTATAGTCGGTTACTGTTTCCCCTTCATTATTTTGAATGTATTGAAAATTACTATTTAGCTGCTGAAGATATGAAGCAAAGTTATGAGAAAAGATTACTGCTAATATTGGAGCGTTCTGGACAATATGAGAAGTTTTTAAAAGGCTATACGAATATGCTTGCAATGAATACAAACCGAATTGTTTTGCCAACGGTCGAATGGCTGAAATAGTTGAACAAGAAGTATTTTATTACTTAGTCTCGTTATTGTTTAGCTCGAAAAAACCTTCCCTGAAAATAACGAGACTTATGGTAAAATAGTAAATATTAAGCTTTCATCATATGAGGAGGGATGCAAATTGACAAAACCATACATATTCGTAACGAGGAAATGCTCAGAGCAGCAACTAAAGCCACTTTATGAAATAGCGGATGTAGAAATGTGGCCAGAAGAAGAAACTCCCTGTCCTCGCGAGCTTTTATTGAAAAAGGCAGCGCGGGCTGACGCACTATTAACGATGCTTTCTGACGTCATTGATAAGGAGTTAATCGAAAACGCAAAGAACTTAAAAGTAGTAGCTAATCTAGCTGTCGGATATGACAATATTGATGTTTCTTTTGCAAAAAGTAAAGGAGTCATTGTTTGCAACACTCCCGATATATTAACTGATACAACAGCAGACTTAACATTTGGTTTACTCCTTGCAACTGCCCGACGGATGACAGAGGCAGCTGAATATGTGAAGGAGAATAAATGGAAAAGCTGGGGACCTCTTTTATTAGCTGGACAGGATGTACATCACAAAACAATAGGAATTGTTGGAATGGGAAAAATCGGACAAGCTGTAGCTAAACGTGCCACAGGCTTTAACATGAATATCCTCTATCATAATCGGCGGAGAAATATAGAAGTTGAAAAGGATCTTGGAGCACAGCATGTATCATTTGATGAATTATTAGCTTCTTCAGATTACGTTGTCTGCCTAACCCCATTAACAGACGAAACAAGAGAAAGGTTTAATAAGGATGCTTTTAAAAAAATGAAGAAAACAGCAATCTTTATTAATGCCAGTCGAGGAGCTGTCGTAAATGAGGCCGATCTTTATAAAGCGCTCATTTCAGGAGAAATTTCTGGTGCTGGTTTAGATGTCTTTTTACATGAGCCGATAGCATCTGATCATCCGCTTATTCAGCTGAAAAACGTTGTCGCACTCCCACATATAGGAAGTGCAAGTAGTGAAACGAGGCATGCGATGATGAAGCTATGTGCCGATAATATCGCAAATGTTCTTAATGGGAATGAACCGAAAACAATCGTAAAATAATTAATTTCAATTGTGTAAAAAGGGTGTTTTAAAAATAGGTGAAATTTTCGTCTTAATAATAGTAAGGCGTGAAACGCTTACATCTAAAAAACTGAAAATTCGCCCTTGTAAAACTGTTCTATACATTTTATAATGACAAGTATATTATCAGTGTCTTTTAGGAGGGTACAATTGTACTTTCTAGATGAACATAAAGGAGTGTAACGATTGGAAGCAATACATGTTGGCCTTTTAGGTCTTGGTACGGTTGGTAGCGGTGTTGTGAAAATTATCGAGGATCACCAAGATAAATTAATGCACCAAGTTGGCTGTCCAGTTAAAGTCAAGAAAGTCCTTGTAAATAATCTCGACAAAGAGCGCCAAGTAACGATTGATCGGTCAATGTTAACAACAAATGTTGACGATGTAATCAAAAGCCCTGATATCGATGTTGTTATCGAAGTAATGGGTGGAGTGGAAGAAACGCGTAAATATCTAATCGAAGCACTTCAATCGAAAAAGCATGTTGTGACCGCAAATAAAGATTTAATGGCATTGTACGGTACGGAATTGCTATCAATTGCAACTGAAAATGGTTGTGATTTATTCTATGAAGCTAGTGTTGCAGGGGGAATTCCTATTCTTCGCAGCTTAGTTGATGGCTTAGCATCTGATCGAATTACGAAAATGATGGGAATTGTGAACGGAACAACGAATTTTATCTTAACAAAAATGTCTAAATTCGGAAGTGCATATGAAGAGGTTCTTAAGGAAGCACAGGATTTAGGCTATGCTGAAGCGGATCCTACATCTGATGTTGAAGGATTAGATGCTGCAAGAAAAATGGCGATTCTCGCTCGATTAGGTTTTTCAATGCATGTAGATTTAGAGGATGTTAAGGTAAAGGGAATTTCCTCTGTTACAGATGATGACATTAGCTACAGTAAGCGTCTTGGCTATACGATGAAGCTAATTGGAATCGCGGAAAGGGAAAACGGGAAAATTGAAGTAGCGGTAGAGCCTACTTTATTGCCTGAGTCACATCCATTAGCAGCTGTAAATGATGAATATAATGCAGTTTATGTGTATGGTGAAGCGGTAGGAGAAACAATGTTTTATGGCCCGGGCGCAGGCAGTCTCCCAACAGCAACCTCAGTTGTATCAGATTTAGTTGCTGTCGTTAAAAATATGAGGTTAAATGTGAACGGGCAAAGTGCCATTGCACCACAATATGAGAAGCAATTAAAAGGCTCAGAGCATATTTTTGCACAGCACTTTTTAAGAATTACAGCAAAAGATCAAGTAGGAGCATTCTCGAATATTACATCACTTTTCTCTGATCGTGGCGTAAGTTTTGAAAAGATTCTCCAACTTCCAATTAAAAATAGTAATCTAGCAGAAATTGTCATTGTCACACATAAAGCAGCAGAAAGTGACTTTGAAGAGATTCTTCAACAATTAAATGACTTAGATGTGGTTCATGAAGTAAAAAGTACTTATCGCGTAGAAGGGAACGGTTCATTATGATGTGGAAAGGTCTTATCCAAGAATTTGCAGAATTTTTACCAGTAACAGATAAAACACCTAGATTAACTCTTCAAGAGGGAAACACTCCTCTTATCCATCTACCAAAGCTATCGGAAAAGCTTGGTGTTGAGTTATACGTAAAAACGGAAGGAACTAACCCGACAGGCTCATTTAAGGATCGTGGAATGGTTATGGCGGTTGCAAAGGCAAAGGAAGAAGGTAGTGACACAGTTATTTGTGCATCTACAGGAAATACTTCAGCTGCAGCTGCTGCATATGCAGCAAGAGCTAATATGAAATGTATTGTTCTCATTCCAGATGGAAAAATCGCATTCGGTAAGCTTGCCCAAGCAGTTATGTACGGTGCGGAAATTTATGCAATTAAAGGGAATTTTGACCATGCTTTAACAATGGTTCGTAATATTAGTAAGAAGCTCCCAATTACATTAGTAAATTCAGTGAATCCTTATCGTATCGAAGGACAAAAAACAGCTGCTTTTGAAGTATGTGAACAATTAGGCAGTGCTCCTGACTATCTTGCAATTCCAGTAGGGAATGCTGGAAATATCACTGCATACTGGAAGGGCTTTAAAGAGTATCATGAAAAGAAGCAAACTGGTCTTCCGAAAATTCATGGCTTTGAAGCAGAAGGTGCAGCTGCTATCGTACGCGGCGAGCCGATTGAAAATCCAGAAACGGTTGCAACAGCAATTCGAATCGGAAATCCTGCAAGCTGGGAAACTGCTGTTAAAGCAAAAGAAGAATCAAATGGTCGAATTGATTCAGTAACAGACGAGGAAATTTTAGAAGCATATCAATTAATTGCCCGTGAGGAAGGTGTGTTTGCTGAACCTGGCTCATGTGCATCGATTGCAGGTTTAATCAAGCACCGTAAGCTAGGTCTTATTAAGGAAGGCAGTAAAGTTGTTGCAGTATTAACTGGTAACGGATTAAAAGATCCAAACACAGCTATCGATGTTTCAGAAATTAAACCAGTTGTTCTACCAAACGATGAAGAAGTTTTCCTTCAGCAATTAAATGGAGTTACAGTTCAATGAAAGAAGGAGACATGTTAAAAATAACGGTACCAGGTAGTACAGCCAATTTAGGACCTGGATTTGATTCGATTGGCCTTGCCCTAGGAAAATATTTAACATTGGAAATTAAGCTCTCTAATGAATTTCGATTTGAACCAATGACAGAGCATGTCAAAGACCTTCCAACAAATGAAAATAACTTAATTGCAAAAGTGGCAATTGAGGTAGCAACAATGTATAATAAACAGCTTCCACCTTGTGAAGTAAAGGTGTGGAGTGATATTCCGATGGCGAGAGGAATTGGCAGCAGTGCAGCGGCGATTGTTGCAGGGATTGAATTAGCGAATCAGCTCTGCCATCTCCAATTATCAAATGAAGAGAAATTAAGAATTGCTAGCTTAGAAGAGGGGCATCCAGATAATGTTGGGGCATCCCTTTACGGAGGCCTTGTCGTTGGATTGCATCAGGATGAGCAAACCGAGCTCGTCCATATCGATCATGTGGATGTAGATGCGGTAGTCGTCATCCCAAAATATGAAGTTTTTACAAGTGATGCAAGAAATGTTTTACCTTCATCTCTTGACTATAAAACAGCTGTAGAGGCAAGTGCAATAAGCAATATGCTAGTTGCTGGGCTACTAACGAATAATTGGAAGCTTGTTGGGCAAATGATGGCGAAGGATTTATTCCATCAGCCATACCGCAGCAGCCTTATCCCGGAAATTAAGACAGTTCAAGAGCGAGTTCTTGAATTAGGCGCATATGGGTCTGCATTAAGTGGAGCAGGTCCGACTGTTATTTCCTTTACTGAGAAGGGAAAGGGTGACGAGTTAGCTGAAAAACTTTCTCATGAGTTTTCAGCATATGCTGTGGAACGTCTTGAGATTGACGTAGAAGGCTGCAAGGTCGAACAAGTAGAAAAAGTGAAAAACCGATAAAAAAAGGACTGACATTATGTCAGTCCTTTTTAATGTATTTTTAGAAAACTTGCTCTACTTCAACAATTCCTGGTACCTCTTCTAAAAGTGCACGCTCTATACCAGCCTTTAGTGTGATTGTTGAGCTAGGGCAGCTCCCACAAGCACCTAAAAGTCGAAGTTTAACAATACCATCTTCTACATCAACTAATTCACAGTCTCCTCCGTCACGGAGTAAGAATGGACGCAGTTTATCTAATACTTCTTGAACTTGTTCGAATAAAGCTGTTTCAGTCATTCAAATCGACTCCTTTCCTTATTCCCTATTATATTTGAAACATCAAGAAAAATCTAATCGAAAGATTGGAAATAGAAAAACTTAATGAGCTTATTTTAACATATTTTTTATTATTAAAAAATGGTACTTCTAGCTAAAGTGCAAATCAAGCAACATATTTCATTTCAGAAACGAAAAAAGTATGGGTTAACGAAAAACAGTTTAACCCATACTTGTAAGTATTAACCGTTATGGTATTTATACATCCATAACACACCTGATTTTAAAAGTCGTGGAACACGGCCAATTAAAGGGCGATCATTAACAAGTCCAAAGCCTTGTTTCTTCCCTAGTGATCCGAGTACACCTTTCAGCTTAAATGGTGGAAATGATTCTGGTAAAGGTTCATTATTCCACTTTTTTTGCAAGACTTGAACAATTTGCTCTGCTTGTGCCTCGGCAAGCTGTGCGCTTGGTGCATGAGGTAGACTAGCGCAATCGCCAACAACGAAGGCATCCTCGTAATTTGGAATCGAATGCTGATTTGTTAAAAGAACCCTTCCTTGTTTATCCTTTTCTACTGGAAGGTCTCGAACAATTTTGTTTGGTTGGATACCTGCTGTCCAAACAATTGCATCGAATTCTATCGGCTCATCATGATTGTATACTATATTTTGTTCAACCTTTGTAATGGTAGCATTATTAACAATGTCTACACCGTGCTCAGTAAACCATTTTTCAACATAATTACTTAAACGTTCCGGAAAGCTTGATAAAATATGCTTTCCACGATCAAATAATTTGATGTGTAAATCCTTCCGACTTTCCCGTAGCTCACTGGCAAGCTCAACACCACTTAATCCAGCACCAACAATCGCTACTTTTGCACCAGCTTTTAAATTATTTAGCGTTTGATATGTTTCTCGGCATTGGTCAATAGATTGGATACTATGCGTAAATTCCTTTGCGCCTGGAATGTTATGATATTTATCCTCACAGCCTAAGCCGATAATTAAATCATCATAAGGAATAGTTGTACCATTTTTTAATAGTACATTTTTTTCGTCTAGCTGAATGGCTGTCACTTCCCCGAATGTTGAATGAAGCCGTGGATGTTCTGGAAAGGAAACTCGAATATGTTGGTCTGATATCGTACCAGCTGCTAATGCGTAATATTCTGTTTTTAAACAGTGGTAAGGGTTTTTATCAATTAGAGTAATTTGTACATCATCTGGCAAATGATTTGGCAAAAGTCTATGTAGAATTCGCATTCCACCATATCCCCCACCAAGGATGACAAGGTTTTTCATATTAAATACCTCTTTCCCCAATGTTTTTATAAAGGTATGTTTATATGTGATTAAATTAACGCAATTGACTTAAATAGACCTGACCTCCGAACTAGTATGGAGTTCGTCTACGAGCACGAACTAGGGCAGTAACAATTAAGGACAAAAGTTTATATTTTACTAAAACTTAATTGTCACTCTAAACCTGTAAAAAATTGATAAATTTTCATAAAAAGTATAACGAATTAACTACTAAATCACAACACAATACCTAAAAAAAACGTTTTCTTAAATAATTTATGATGCAAAAATAAACTAGTACTTCATCATTATGAATGAAATTTTTTTCGTTTACAATCTTTTCTGCTACTTATTTAAAAAGCATATTTAAAAAAGAATTCACTTTCATTTTCGTTTGACGTTCCCTCTATAACCCTATAGGATAGGAAGAAATAGAGAGGTGTTACGATGAAGCCGATGATTGAGTTTTGTATAAGTAATTTAGCTAATGGCTCTCAGGCAGCATTGGAGAAGCTTGCAAAGGATCCGAATTTAGACATTATTGAATACGGTTGTTTAAGTTATTGTGGAAAATGCTACCAATCCTTCTATGCTTTAGTAAATGGAAAAGCAGTGACAGGATCCGATAATGATGAGCTTGTTGAAAATATCTATCAATTTCTTGAAGAAAATTCGCTAGATTAATAGGTTATAGACGAGGCTGATGACTATGAAGAAAAACTTTACAAATGAAGACTTAAAAAGAGTAATTGAAACAAAACCAGTAGGCGATTTTTACCCTTTTAATCTAGGAGACTACAATGACCAGGCGATCGATGACTATCTTGCTAAAATTGTCGGTGAGTTGGCGATGGTAGAAAATATTAAATTTGAGGCAGATTTTGATAGTTATGGTAGTGGATTTGCATCATATGTAGATGTATTTTGCTGGAAAGGTGACGGAAGTTCTACAAAGGAGCATGATAAAGTGCTATCGATTGATGGACTAAGAATATATTTATGCCGTCTTACACCTGTAGCCGTGATTGGGGCAAGTCAAGTGACGAAACATGAAACGGGAGGTGTTGAAGAGTTTCTTAATAGTGAAAAAGTCGACAGCATACCACCTGGAGACTGGAATGAACAGATTGAAGGGATAAAGAATGTATTAAAAAGATATCGATATAAAGTGTTAGAACGTACATATGTTAGCGAATTACTACCTTTTGATGCAAAAATACCGACAATTGTTGCTGATCCACCGTATAAATTATTTGATGCCTTTTTTTATTGGGAAGATTAAGCATATGAATAAACTCGAACAAAAAAACTAGGAGTTTTAAATGCTATCAGCACTCCTAGTTTTGACATATCATATTAACTAAGCTTCGTTTCTTCTCTTATTTCCCCCCATCGTTCCTTTGCCATTTCAATAATCCCTTTTTCGATAGTTTCCGTTTGCATCCCAATTACGAGAGAAAAATATTTTGTAGCTTGTTCTCGTAAACTGTTTCGAAGGCTTAAGTCCCCGATAATATAGAGAAGCTTCACCTCTGATAAATGTGTTTCATTGAAATCTCCAGTCTGATAAGAATGAATATATTCATTTAATGCTAATCGTAAAAAACGATGCTCTTCCTCTACATTTATTTTTTCCGTACGATACAACCATGCTAGGCGTAAATATAATCCGGCCAATGCAACATGCTTTTCCTTTTTAAGAGTTGCAGAGTAAATGGCTAATTTATATGAAATGATTGCCTGATCAACGGTACGTTCCTTACAGTAGTTCGCTTTATTCCAATTGCTCGTAATTTTTTCCTTGATTGCCGTTAATGTCGCTGGTAAAAAGTAAGTAGAAAATTCCTCAGAAGAAGAAAATCCACAGTCTGGACATACTTGTACATAATAGAGGAGTGGATTTTTTTTTGTGGATGAATAGTATGAACAAAAGTCAGTATCATGCTTTTCGATCCGAATGTATTTTGATAAAACCTTTTTAGATGTATAATTTCCCTGACATGCTGGACATTGAACTGCCTTGTCATATAGATACTCTTGTTCCATATTCATGTTTTACTCCCCTTATTGATAGAATAAATGTCTCTAGCTTAAGCATTTATCCTAAGTGCTTTTAACGATTGTTATAATAAGTAGAGTATAACAAATTCATAAGTAAAAAGAACTAGTTAATAAGGTTTAAATTTAAGGGGGATTTTACCATATGGTGCAAAATAAAAGCCCCTACAAAGGTTAGGGACTTTTACTCTATAAAACGGGGGATATTTATATTGTGATCATATTTCCAACATTTTATACTAGTAAAAACAGATACAATTGGAGGCTAACATGAATTCATTTCAATTTACAAAAATGCACGGGCTTGGTAACAATTATGTTTATGTAAATATGTTTCAAGAACAATTACAAGAGGAGCAATTGTCTGGAATCGCTAAAAAGGTTGCAAATGTTCATACCGGAATTGGTTCTGATGGTTTAATCCTTATTTGCCCCTCTGAAAATGCACCAGTAAAAATGAGAATCTTCAATAACGATGGGTCAGAGGGGAAAAACTGTGGAAATGGATTACGTTGTGTTGCAAAATATGCGTACGAGCATAAGATAGTAACAGACACAGAATTTAAAATCGAAACATTATCAGGACTTGTCGATGCCAAGGTCCATGTAGATAATGATACTGTCACTCTTGTTACAGTCGATATGGGAGAACCAAAACTATTAAAATCACAAATCCCAATGGAAGGAAAACCAGATTCGAAAACAATTAACGAGCGGATCGAGTTTAATGGACAGCAATATGAGGTGACGACGGTATCAATGGGAAATCCCCATATTATTTTTTATGTTGATGATATCGAGACGGCACCTGTTACAACATTAGGACCAATAGTTGAAAAGGACCCGCGCTTTCCAGAAGGTGTGAATGTTGAATTTGTCCAAGTTGTTTCTGAAGATGAAATTCATTTTCGAGTATGGGAAAGAGGATCAGGTGTGACACAAGCTTGTGGTACGGGAGCATGTGCTGCTGTTGTCTCATCTGTTTTAAATGAATTAACTCAAGCTGGGAAAGATACGACCGTTCATCTTGCCGGCGGAGATTTAACGATTAATTGGACGACTGACGGAAGGGTATTAATGACAGGACCTGCAGAGGTTATTTGTACAGGAGAATATTTCCTTTCATAACAAATTCATCCTGTCAGACTGATTAGTTGAGAGTATGTGAAAGAATCGGTATACTAAAATTAAGTAAGACTTACCCGAGTTTATCTTTCATACTGTTTAAGGAGGGATTACAGATGAATGATGTTATTGAATTAACGGAAGCAGCTGCTTTTCAAATAAAAGATATGATGAAAGAAAATGAAGAAGAAGGTGCATTCCTACGTGTAGGTGTTAAGGGCGGAGGCTGTAGTGGTCTTTCCTATGGAATGGGTTTTGAATACGAAATTAATGATGATGATCAGGTTCTTAAGCAGCATGATTTAACCATCCTTGTTAAAAAAGAGGATGCCCCAATATTAAATGGCACGAAGATTGATTACAAGCAATCAATGATGGGCGGAGGCTTCACCATTGACAATCCGAATGCCATTGCTAACTGTGGCTGTGGATCCTCATTTAGAACAGCTTCAAATGTAGGGACTCCTGAGAATTGCTAAAGTATTAAATTTAAAGTGTGGGGTTACAGATGATATCATCCTTTTGAGTGTATACAAGCCTCAAAAGATGTGTTAACAACCCTGAACATGATAAAACAAGATTTTAAATTACGGGCCTTCTCGATAGTTCATGTTGAAAAACATAGCAATTTGAGGAGGTATTTTTTATAGGTGAAAAAAGGCATTCCTGTTTTTTACTAAGGGGCGTGCTTAGCTCCAGCGCCTAGCCGGTTTGTTCTTACAAGCAAATAAATACGGAAAATGTCTAATCAAAAAGGATAATCCAAAGTTAGAAATGGGACAAAGCTTTGGCCTTGTTGTTGTATGAGAAATGCTAGAAAGACTCAATCAATAAGCCTGCAACAACCATACAAAAGGAGATAATACCCATTATCTCCTTTCGCTTTTGTATCTAAAGTTTCGCATTTAATATTATCGGTAAACGTTTCAGCCCACGAATGATGATACTCTGTCTCCATTCTAGCTCTGATTGATCGCATGCTAGTGTAATGTGGGGGAAAGCTTCTAATAATACTCGTAAGGCAATTTCTCCTTCCAGCCTTGCTAATGGTGCCCCTAAACAATAATGAACGCCTTTTCCAAACGCAAGATGTGGACTTTTTTCCCTCGTAATATCAAATTCTTCTGGTTTAGAGAAAATGGCTGGATCATGGTCAGCTGAAGCTAAGGAAACGATGACGTGATCTCCCTTTGAAACCTTTTGACCCATAAAGGTAAACGAATCGCTCGCCCAGCGGTCCGTGCTAAATTCAACAGGTCCATTATAGCGTAAGAATTCTTCAATAGCTTGTGGCATTAAATGTGGCTGTTCTTTCAAAAGTGATAGTTGGTCAGGGTGAGTAAGTAAAGCGAGTAAACCATTTGCAATAAGGTTAACAGTCGTTTCATGTCCCGCTACAATTAAAAGCATAATCACACCGTATAGTTCATTTTTTGATAATGTATCACCATTTTCCTCTGCCCTTATCAATTCAGACAGTAAATCATTTTTCGGTGTATCCTTCTTTTGCTCGATTAATTTTTCTAAGTACTCTAGAAATTCTCCCATCGCTTCTTCATATTCTGAAGGCTCATTGATATCAACCACTACATGTGACCAACGTTGGAAGTCCATTTGATCTTCCTGAGGTACGCCGAGTAGTTCACATATGACCCTGATTGGTATAGGGAAAGCATACTCTTCGATAAATTCAACGACATCCTTATTTTTCATTAACTCAATTTGTTCTCTAGCAATTTCCTCAATTCTCACATCTAACTCTTTGATTTTCTTAGGTGTAAACCCATATTGAACAAGATTACGTAAACGCCTATGGTCAGGTGGATCAACGAAAAGCATACTTTGGGTAATAGGCTGCGTATTCTCATCTGTTATGTTTTCGGGATATAATTTCTTCCTATCTTTAATAAATCTAGCATCCTTTAAGACTGCCTCTGCCGCCTCGTAAGTAAAAGCCATCCATGTTACCAGACCATCCATCAGCTTAACTTTAGCAAACGGTTGATGTGAACGAATTTCCTTATAATATTCGTAAGGATTTTGGTGGAACTCCTTTGA
The DNA here is from genome assembly GCF_902829255.1 of Metabacillus niabensis. Lineage (GTDB taxonomy): Bacteria > Bacillota > Bacilli > Bacillales > Bacillaceae > Metabacillus > Metabacillus niabensis. Next base: position 16,724 of record NZ_CADEPK010000322.1, read on the forward strand.
AAAAATCTCGTCGGTTTTAAATTTCATTCAAGTACCTCCCCCATTAATAAGTGAATAATAAACTATTCTATTTTATAAAGGTAATTCCTTTATTCTAGAAAGTGACTTCATTGAATTTTACGTGCACATATCATGATAAAATCTATGTTCAAGCTAAAATTGGGAAATACAGTAGGTAGACTAGATGGTATGAGTTTCTCAGGTGCCATTTGATGCCTTTTGTAGATATGGAAAGAGACTTTAGAATTTATGAATGGCATGGCATAAGAGTCGCATCCATTTAAATATGCAACACTATTTTTGATGAAGTAAAAAGAGTAAAAAAATAAATGACTATAAGAGGAGCGAATAACTTAGAATGGTGAGATGAAGCTTGGAGATTTACAAAGACTGTTTCCATTTTTGCACTAAAGCGTATCAAACTTATCTTAATATCTAAACCCCAATCTTTAAGAGGTCTTTCCTAGTAATAGCTGTTAATTCCATACTAGCCTAAAAAAGGGTAAAATTAATTCTAGTGTAATACACGAAAATGGATATTTTTGTTATGAAAACGTTTCAGTTGTTGAAAAACGAAAGGCTAATAATTATAAATGATTTTTTGAAAAAAATATACTCTTATGTTATGAAAAATCACTTGAAAAATTCATTGCATAGGGATATTATGAATGTTAGACATAATTATATATTATTTATTTGTTTTAGGTAAGAAAGAATTACCTTCATGTGCATTAATAAGTGAATAATTTCACAAAGTTTTATTATCTAAATTAATAAAATGTTGTGTTTGAGTGGATTATAAACAGTAGAAATAGTTCACGTAAATGTACAACAATTTTAGAGTAAAGGTGGATGTTTTCTTTGAGAAAGCCAAAAGTTGTCGTTTTAGGTGCAGGATACGGTGGGTTAATTACAGTTACAAGATTACAAAAGCAAATCGGTGCTAATGAAGCTGAAATTACGTTAGTGAATAAAAATGATTATCACTACGAAACAACATGGTTACATGAGGCTTCAGCAGGAACTTTACATCATGACCGCGCTCGTTATCAAATTAAAAACATTATTGATAGCCGTGTAAATTTTGTAAAAGATACAGTTGTTTCTATCGATAAAGAAGCAAAAAAAGTTGTTTTGAAAAATGGCGAAATCGAATATGATTACTTAGTTATTTCTTTAGGTGCACATCCTGAAACATTCGGTATTAAAGGATTAAAAGAATATGCATTTGGTATTACAAGCATTGATTCTGCTCGTCAGCTTCGTGAGCATATTGAATACCAATTTGCAACATATAACACAGAAGAAGAGAAGAAAGATGAGCGTTTAACAATCGTAGTTGGTGGAGCTGGATTTACTGGTATTGAATTCCTTGGTGAATTAGGTAACCGAGTTCCTGAGCTTTGCAAAGAGTATGATGTTGATTTCAACAAAGTACGTATTATCTGTGTTGAAGCTGCTCCAACTGCACTTCCAGGTTTTGATCCGGAATTAGTTGATTATGCGGTAAATCACTTACAGAAAAAAGGCGTTGAATTCAAAATCGGTACTGCGATTAAAGAATGTATCGAAGATGGTATCATCGTTGCTAAAGGTGATGACACAGAAACAATTAAAGCTGGTACAGTAGTTTGGGCTGCTGGAGTTCGTGGTAACAGTGTTGTTGAGGAAGCTGGCTTCGAAAACATGCGTGGCCGTGTGAAAGTTGATGAATATTTACGCGTACCTGGTCATGATGAAGTATTTATTATCGGTGACTGCTCATTAATTATTAACGAAGAAATTAATCGTCCATACCCTCCTACAGCGCAAATTGCAATGCAACAAGGTGAAACTTGTGCGAAAAACGTAGCAGTTGCTGTTCGTGGAAGCGGCGAAATGGAAAAATTCTCCTTTGATAATAAAGGTTCAGTTGCATCTTTAGGTGAAAACGATGCAGTTGGTGTTGTATTTGGTAAAAAAATAGTTGGTACAAAAGCATCATTCATGAAAAAAGTCATTGATAACCGTGCATTATACATGGTTGGTGGACCTTCATTAGTATTGAAAAAAGGAAAATTCAAATTCCTATAAGAAACATAAAGGACAGAGGCGAAAGCTTTTGTCCTTTTTTACTTGTTTGAGGAGAAATGATGTGTGTTCGTGGTTACTGCGTATTTCCAGTCCGTACGCAGCTGAACAGGCGCTTCCGCTTTTCTGAATTGTCTAGCTCCAGCGCCTAGCCCCTCGAGGTCACAAGCCGATTATGCCAGAAAGGTAAAGACCACCTTTATGTCATAATCGTCTTGTGCTTGTCGGGGCTGAACAAGGCGCTTCCGCTTTTCTGAATTGTCTAGCTCCAGCGCCTAGCCCCTCGAGGTCACAAGCCGATTATGCCAAAAAGGTAAAGACCACCTTTATGTCATAATCGTCTTGTGCTTGTCGGGGCTGAACAAGGCGCTTCCGCTTTTCTGATTGACTGTCCATCATTAGTTCAGTACACTAAAAGAGGTATAATGGAGGTGATGGGCATGTTAAGTTTACCGGTTTTATTAATTTCAATGCTTTTATTTTTGGTTTTATTTTTTGGAATAGGTTTTTTATTAAATATGCTTTTGCGCATGTCTTGGATTATGGCGATTGTTTACCCGATTGTATGTATTTTTATCATAGATGAAGTTCGATTTATCGAGTATTTTCAAAAACCAGGGGATTCCTTTTCATCTCTAGGTCATAAAATTACCTCGTTAGCACTTGCTGATATATTAATATTATTAAGTGGACTTATCGGAGCAATTCTTTCAGGTGTTGTTATTAAAATGCTTCGAAAAAGAGGGTATCAAATGTTTTAATTATAACGCTTACATATAGCTTTTCGCTAAAAAGCCTGGCTTATCCAAAAATTTTTTGGAGGCTAGGCTTTTTTATTGAGTTGGGGACAGTCCCCGTAATAGCTTTTAAACTGTTAAAATATGTTTTTTCCTATTTTTTGAATAATCTCTTGCAAATCTGGGAACGAATAGATTTGTGAGAGGAGTGAATAGGAAAAATATGATACGTATAAAAACAATTTGTAAGCGGATTTTTATGTCATTATTATTTTTAGGTGCATTAACAACAACGTTTGAAGTCGTCTCTGGTCTTGAGGTACGAGATGTGCATAAATGGTACAACCATAATTACAATAGCTCAGGTCAGAGCAGTGTAAACAATGAGGCGGAAGAAGAAGCTGAAGTCGATGATAACTCAATTAGATTTTTAGGTTTAACATTTAAAAAAATGAATAGCGAACCATTAGTAAGCACATCGATTTCATCAAGCGTTGAGGCAGTCAATCAAAATGTTTCTTTAGAGGATGCAATTGATTGGTCACAGTATCCTACTAAAAGGGTCGTTGCAACAGGCTATACAGCAGGTGTGGAATCAACTGGTAAACATCCAAACCACCCAAGCTATGGAATTACCTATTCGGGTGTAAAGGTGAAACGTGATTTATACTCGACTATCGCTGCGGATTTAGATGTATTTCCACTTGGAACAATTCTTTTTATTCCAGGCTATGGCTACGGTGTTGTTGCAGACATTGGTGGAGCAATACAAGGTAACAGGCTAGATTTATATTATGAAACAGTAGCAGATGTTTATAAAAATTGGGGTAAAAAGCAGCTAGATGTTTATGTTGTAAAAGTCGGTGACGGGAAATTGACAGAGGAGCAGCTAAATCAATTAAATGAAAATGAATCAATGCAGGTTTTCAGGCAACAATATTTAAAAAGTAAAACAAAAAGCTAAGGGTAATCCTTAGCTTTTATTCTATATGCACTATTATTTATTGTTCTCTCTTTACTAAATAGGTGAGGTGTAAGTAGTTCTTTTCACTGTAGGAGGCATACAACACAGCCTCAAACTGAAACGACTACTAATCTAAATCACCTTAATAAAAGAAGTAATATAAGACTAAAGAGATAAGAATACCTGTTAGTCCGCCGAAAAATACTTCGATCGGTTGGTGACCAAGTAATTCCTTTAGCTTCTTTTGCTTTTCTTGTTCAGGCTTTTTTGGCCACACTTTAGCTTCTTCAACAAATGTATTAAAATCGATTACGAGCTGATTTAATACGGTTGCTTGTTCACCTGCATGCCTTCTTACTCCAGTAGCATCAAACATGGTGATAATTGCAAAGATCGTTGAAACTGCAAATAGGGAGGAATTTATTCCTTGATCCAAGGCTACACCAGTTGTGAGAGCAGTAACTGCTGCAGAATGTGAACTAGGCATTCCACCAGTACTAGTAATTAGCGACCAATCCAATTTCCTACTTACAATATATTGAATCGGAACTTTTACAAATTGGGCGAAGAAAATTGCAACTAAAGATGAAATTAAAGGGAAGTTATATAATAATTCCATATTGATTGCCCCTTTCAAATGGTGTAGTTTATCCAAATATGTACGCTTTCATTTATATTTAACAAAAGGAACGTCAACGTTTCAAGTTTTACCAATGCTAATCATTGTATACTTCCGTTAAATCGTTTTAAAATGAAAGGGAGGATAAAAGTTTTCTCCATTATAGCATAATATTGCTTTAGTTCTTTCCATTGTCGATACATAAATTACAAGCAAAACGAATGATTAAGAGCTCACAGTAAGTTGCAGGATAAGCGATTTTGTTTATTTTTTATGGAGTAGTTTTTTAGTTTTAAGCTTCGGCGCCTACCTTCTTTGGCTTCAGCGATATAAGAATTAATGGGAAAGAACACCTTCTATTTTTATACGACTAATATGCCTAAGACAGAATAAGGTGCTGCTTTTCTTAATTTTGGAGGTGTTTTTATGTTTAAAGTACATAATCAATTAAATTTACAAGAACAATATGAAGTGCTTGTCATCGGTTTATTTCAAAAAAATAATAAATTAACTGGACTTGCAGCTGAACTAGATGAAAAGCTAGATGGTCAATTAACGCAAATGTTAAAGGATGGAGATTTGTCTACAAAGTACAAATCGATTACAAAGCTTTACACACTTGGCAAACTACCAGTAAAGCGAATCTTTTTTGTTGGATTAGGAAGAGAAAAGGATATTACCTTTTATAAACTTAAAGAGGCTTACGGAAGATTATTTAAAACGTTCCAAGAAGCAAAAATTCAAGATGTTTCGGTTGTATTAGAAACATTTGTCTCTGAAAAAATAGAGTTACCTGATTCTGCACATGCATTAGCTGAGGCGTTTGCTTTATCAACATATAAAATTATTGATTATAAACAAAAATCAAATGAACCAGAGAAGCAAATCGAACAAGTTCAAGTGATTGTACCAACGGAGGAAACAGTTGAAATAACAGCAGCGTTAGAGGTCGGCTATGCATTTGGAAAAGGTACAAATAGTGCTAGGACGTTAACGAATATGCCACCGAATCTTTTAACAGCAAGTGAGCTAGCACAGTATGCACAGGAGTTAGCGAAAACATATCAGTTTGAATGTGAAATTCTCGAGAAGGAAGAGATGGAGCGTCTCGGAATGGGAGCGTTACTTGCTGTTAATAAAGGCTCTGTTGAACCACCAAAAATGATTGTCTTGAAATACCAAGGTAAAGAGACATGGGAAGATGTTATAGGCTTAGTTGGAAAAGGTATTACCTATGATACTGGTGGCTATTCCATTAAACCTAAAACAGGAATTGTTGGGATGAAAACAGATATGGGCGGTGCAGCAGCTGTTTTAGGAGCAATGGAAATTATCGGTGAGCTAAGACCTGAACAAAATGTTGTAGCAGTCATTCCTTCAACTGACAATATGATTAGCGGCGATGCATTTAAACCAGATGATGTGATCGTATCCTTAAGCGGGAAAACGATTGAAGTCTTAAATACTGATGCTGAAGGGCGACTAGTTCTTGCGGATGGAATTACGTATGCAAAGCATCATGGGGCAAACTACTTAGTAGATGTTGCGACATTAACTGGCGGAGTTATTGTTGCACTTGGCACAGAAACAACAGGTGCAATGACAAATAATGAAGAATTATTTGAACAGCTCCTACAAGCTTCATATGAATGTGATGAGCCTGTTTGGCGTTTGCCAATTACAGAAAGTGATAAAAAGAGAGTTCGCAATAGTAAAATGGCAGACTTAAATAATTCGCCAGGACGTGAGGGACATGCGATTATGGCTGGAACCTTTATCGGGGAGTTTGCTGAAGATACACCATGGGTTCATCTTGATATCGCGGGAACTGCAACAACCTCTAAAGGAAATGAACTTGGACCATCTGGTGCAACAGGTGTAATGGCAAGAACACTTGCAACCCTTGTTGAACGTTTTGAATTGAATAAGGAATAAAGAAATAAAAGAATCAATCTTCATAGGTTGATTCTTTTTTATTTTCTTATCTCATTATTGTTTTTTATTTGCAATAATTTAAACAAGTAGTGACCCTACAAAAGAGCAAAATGGAGAGAAGTTAGGGAGCGTGGGAGCAAATAGATGGTTATTCTGGCAAATTATTATTTAGATATACTTTCCGTTGACAACCTGATTTTATCATGGTAAATTTAAATCTGTTATTTTATCTCTCTACCATATTAGCAAACTAAAGTATTTTTGGGGGTCTTATTATGAACGCGGTTGTCATTGCGGTTATAGTTATGCTTATACTAAGCTTATTACGAATAAATGTTGTTTTTGCGCTAGTAGTCGGTTCTTTAGTTGGAGGTTTAACTGGAGGACTTGGAATTGCCACTACAATTGAAACGTTCACTGGTGGTTTGGGTGGAAATGCTACTGTTGCATTAAGCTATGCCTTGCTAGGTGCCTTTGCAGTTGCCTTAACGAAAACAGGTCTACCAGATGCAGTTGTAGCAGGTGCTATTAAATTAGTTGGCCGTGAAGGAGAGACGAAGCGAAAAACGCTCTCTAAAGTATTAATTATCTTTATGATTTTAATTATGGCGATATTTTCCCAAAATGTAATACCGGTCCATATTGCCTTTATTCCTGTCCTTATTCCTCCTTTATTAAAGGTACTTAATGAGTTACAAGTGGATCGTCGATTAATTGCATGTGTACTTACATTTGGTTTAATCACTCCCTATATGTATTTGCCTGTTGGATTTGGAGCAATCTTTCACGGGATTATGAAACAAAATATTGAGGATGCAGGCCTTGTTATTGCATTATCTGATATTCCAAATGCGATGATGATTCCATCCCTAGGAATGGTTGTTGGTTTATTAGTTGCTGTGTTCATTTCTTATCGAAAAAAACGTGTATATGAAACTCGTGAAATTGAAGGTCAAGAAATGAGTAACCCTTATACAAATAAATCAATCGTGATTGCGATTATTGCAATTGTTGTTTCCTTGGCTGTACAGCTATATCTATCACAAGTAATCGGTGTAGAGGGCATGATATTTGGTGCATTAGCTGGTCTAGTAGTTTTGTATGTAAGTGGTATTTTAAAGCTAAAAGAAGCAGACATCGTTATTACAAACGGTATGAAGATGATGGCGTTTATCGGATTTGTTATGATTACAGCCTCTGGTTTTGCAAGTGTTTTAAAGGAAACTGGCCATGTCGAAAAATTGGTTGCAGATGCAGTTGACCTCATTAATGGAAATCAAACAGTTGGGGCGTTGCTAATGTTAATCGTTGGACTGCTTGTTACTATGGGAATAGGCTCGTCGTTTTCAACGATTCCGATCCTTACGACTATCTTTGTTCCGTTATGTCTTGAACTAGGATTTAGTCCGTTAGCAACAATTGCGATTGTCGGAGCAGCCTCTGCACTAGGTGATGCTGGTTCACCTGCATCAGATAGTACGCTTGGACCTACATCAGGCTTAGCAGCAGACGGAAATCATAATCATATTTGGGATACATGTGTACCAACCTTTCTTCACTACAATATCCCAGTGATTCTATTTGGTTGGATCGCTGCAATTGTATTATAAATTTTAAGTAATCTTTCACTAATTAATAGATTTATGAAAAAAAGAGGCTTATGATGTGAACATTCATCATATAAGCCTCTTTTTTTCTTTATCTATATTTATTCTCTCCAGTAACTCCTCATCATCCCATTCTAAAATCGATTCATTGTATTCGGGATGTTTATCTAGTACTTGTTTTTCTAATTGTTCTCTATCATTCACATCGAGAAAATATTTTTTAATACGTAGTGTTTTCACAAATTCACACCCTTTTTTCGTTACTCTACTATTTTTATTGACAAAACTAGTAATAATTATACATTGAAAATGTAAAAATAGTAAAAGTATAAGGGCTTTTGAATTTTATTAGGCAGCAATTCGATTATTCGTTGCTTTTGATACAGCATGATAAATACGTGGAGCAATAAGGGCTCCGATAATTGTGAACACGATGTCTTTTACCGCAAACCAAGCCATAACACCCCATGCTGCAAGATACGACATTGGAGCATTTAACCAAACATTTACCGCTAGCCACATATAAGTAGTTCCAATTAGATAGATTAGGACAATCCCAACAAAAGATGCAATGAAGAAGATCGAGCCTTTCTTATTGTTGCTTTTTTCGATTAATTTTCCAACGACAAACGCTGTTGGGATATATGCAAAAATAAATCCACCTGTACTTTCAAAAAGTACACCAATTCCTGCGTTGAACTGGGCAAAAACAGGTGCTCCTGCAATGCCGATTAACGCATAAATTGTCATCGATAATGCGCCAAGCCGACTTCCTAAAAGAAGACCTGCTAAAATACAGAAAAAGGGCTGCATTGATAATGGAACATTAGCAATTTGTAAAAAAGGTGCCCACGATGTAATATTAGCACCAACAGCCATTAATCCACTAAACATCGCAACCAAAGTCATATCGTATGTAGTAATTTTTCTTTTCAACTATTATCACCCTTATTTAATATTTTACTGCTTCACTAAAAGTATTTT
>NZ_CADEPK010000323.1 GCF_902829255.1 Metabacillus niabensis
CTTTATATATTATTAACCAGCTGGAAAATGGTTCTTAAACCAAACAAAAAACTGCTTCACCTTTAGGAAAATTCCATAAAAGTGAAGCAGCTGCATCCTTTTTTATCTTATACCTAATGCAATTTTAGCCATTCTTGACATTTTATCCTTTGTCCAAGGTGGATTCCAAACAATGTTTACTTCTACATCCTTTACTTCTGGGATATCGCTAAGAGCAGTCTTTACCTGGTCAACGATTGTTCCAGCTAAAGGACATCCCATTGATGTTAATGTCATCGTAACCTCTGTTAAGCCTTCATCATCCATTTTCACATCGTATACAAGCCCAAGATTAACAATATCAATACCGATCTCAGGATCGACCACTGTCTCAAGAGCCCCGTAAATATTTTCTTTTAGTAATTCATCCATCGTGTGAATCACTCCTTTCCGATAGTTCATCTAATGTAAGTATAGTAAAGAAAAGGTAGAGAAGAAAGAAATATGTTTATAGCATATGAACCTGACTGTTTATCATACAATAAAGAAGCTTGCAATTCATCTGCAAAATTAATGTAAATATCGCTCAAACCATTCGACTAATGCTTTTACTCCTTCTTGTGAAACGACATGAGCTGCTTTTTGATCAACAATAAAGCTTAACTTTTCAGGAGATTGTTCATATAAAGGCATAATTTCCTTATAAAATTGATATGTTTGTGCAAAGGGAACTTCCAGGTCCCTTTCACCATGCCAAAATAGTAAAGGCCTATTTTTAAGCTTTTCTTTATGCATGCTCAAATCATAACGTTCAAGCATGTTCATTTGCTCAGCAAGTTCATCATCACTTAGAGGAATTTCCACTCCATTTTTCTCCAATTGCTCGAGCTGTGTTTTTAAAAAAGCTGTATAGCAAGGATTTCCCATAAGACTTACTGCTGCCTTAATCCAATCATACTGTGTTAGTGCACCGAGCGTAGTTATTCCACCCATTGATGTTCCGGCAAGTCCAATTTGCTCACGATTGATTAATCCATTAGCTTCAAAATATTGTTTAATAGTATTAATTTCTTTTATTTCATTCAGAACGATTTCCCAAAATCTAATACTCATTTGTAATGTATCAAAGTTCTTACTTCTTTCACCATGATATAAAGCTTCTGGTAAAACAACTCTTATTCCTTTTTCTGCTAAGTGATAAGCATAATGAAGGTTTTTTTCCTTTACACTCATAAAACCATGGACAAACATAACGAACGGTGTTTGTTCTCCCTTAAGAGATTGTTTTACAATATGTAATAGGGGAATATTTTCAATATATATCTTTTCAACAATAACCAATTATGACGCGCCTCCATTCTATTTTGCCACCAATTTATTGTAACATGTAGACATCAATCTTGGAAAAAAGATACACTATAATAGGAAAGCTAAAACGACTTTCCTAGCGCTAAAATTGGTGAAGTATCTTATAGGAAACACGAGGAGCACAAGCTTTCGTTGTTACTTAGGATTTCTGCTACTAAGGTGCAATTACATTCATTATGTATAAAAGGAGAAATTATGGACAACAACCCTTATCTAATTGCTTTAGATTTAGATGGAACTTTACTGAAAGATGATAAAACAATTTCGCCATTTACAAAAGATATTATAAAAAAGGCAAAAGCAGCTGGACATCATGTTTGTATTGCAACAGGAAGACCTTTTCGTTCAAGCTCCATGTATTATGATGAATTAGAGCTAACGACACCAATTGTTAATTTTAATGGTGCCTATGTTCATCATCCAAAAGATAATGATTGGGGAACCTTCCATACAACACTTGACCTCCATGTTGTTAAAGACATTCTAGAGGTTGCAGAAAAGCATCAATTACATAATATGCTGGCTGAGGTCATTGATGAAGTTTATTTTCATTATCATGACGAAAGATTATTAGATATTTTTAGTATGGGAAATCCAACGATAAAAATCGGTGATTTGCGTGAAAACCTTCATGAAGATGTGACAAGCATTTTGATTCATGCAGCTGAGGAGGAAGTAGGAAAGATCCGCGCATACTTGTCAAACGTTCATGCAGAGGTCGTTGATCACCGAAAATGGGCAGCACCTTGGCATGTGATTGAAATTATTCGCGCAGGTATTAATAAAGCCGTTGGACTAAAAAAAATAGCTCAATACTATCAAATCCCTCAAGAACGAATTATTGCATTTGGCGATGAGGATAATGACTTTGAAATGCTTGAATATGCAGGACATGGTGTGGCAATGGGGAATGCGATTCAACAATTAAAAGCAGTTGCAAATAAAGAAACTGGTACGAATGAGGATGATGGTGTCGCACATTACTTAAAAGCAGTTTTGAATTTATAAAATTTCCTCCATCATTATCATTCAGATACATATTGCCATTAATAACTCTTTAGGTTTTCGTACAAAATAATAGCGACGTTTCATTAACGTCGTTTTGACAATATTTAAGGGGGGGCTTTTTCAATGGGTAAACGAAACAAATCGAAACGTTTTTTCCAACAAAGCAAAGATACTGTTTCTAAACACGATGAGAGGTTCCCTTACCATACAACATTGTCTGAAGCAGAAGAACGTCGTGCTAATCAAGCAATAGGTTCTTCCCAAATAGGAGAGATATAAGATGAGCAATCCATTATATCAACAGGCGAGACAATTAGTTGCCTATGCCAATTCTGTAGCAAATGGAGAAATACAAGGTGATAAGCAAGAAGCTATTGAAAAGGCTAAAAACGCTTTATCATCTGCCTATATGAACTGTACAAATGCAGAACGTTCCCAGCTTAGGGAATTTCAGCAAACAATCGAGAGCATTGAATAATATTTTAGAGGGAATAGGGATAATACCTATTCCCTCATTTTTGCAGCTAATATTTGGATGAGAGTAGAAGGACTCCTCTTCCTTAATCTTTTCTAAAGAACCCGAATATCCCAGTAGTTTGGATTATATTCGTAAAGGCATGAGGATCGACATCTTTGATAATTCGCTCTAAATCATACAATTCATAACGAGTGATGACGATAATTAACATATCCTTCGTTTCATTTGTAAATCCTCCCTTTGCTGGTATCGTTGTGATTCCTCTTACAAGCTTAGAGTGAATTGCCTTTTTTAATTCTTCCCCTTTTTTTGATACAATCATTGCTGTATGCTTTACATGTCTAGTATGGATCGCGTCAATTACCCTTGTCGTTACATATAAGGTGACTAATGTATACAATGCTTTTTCCCATCCGTATAATAATCCGGCAGTAAAAATAATGATTCCATTAAGAATAAAAAAATACGTCCCTACAGGCTTATCGTTCATTCGAGATAATATCATCGCAATAATATCTAATCCTCCAGTCGAAGCACCATATTTCAATGTCAGCCCAACTCCAACCGCAGAGATGACACCTCCAAAAACCGCATTAAGTAAAATATCCTCTGAAAGTGATTCAAGTGGAACTATTCCTAAGAAAAAGGTTGTTGCAGCGACACTGAAAAAACTATAAATCGTAAACGATTTTCCAACCTTCATCCAGCCCAAAATTGCTACAGGAATATTTAATAATAGGAGCAATACTCCAGTTGATATCGAGAAGGGTGTATACTGCTCAAGCACACTTGAAAGAAGCTGAGAAATCCCTGTAAAGCCACTCGCATACACATTAGCTGGAATGAGAAATAAATTTAATCCAATTGAATTTAACAAAGCACCGATAAGTACAACTATGACCTTCTTCAGTTCAGATTTAACCATTTGGTTATACAACCTCCATCGCTAAGTACTTACTTTTATCTGTTCCCCTTTTTAAAGTAATTGAGTACAGAGATTGTAATTTAACCTGATCGTGTTAAACTGAAATAGACATTTTTCAATGGTTATTCCTTACTAATAAAGACTTTTTTCATTCAAGTATTTTATGTGAACAAAAAATAGTTCATAATGATCTAAAACAACATTCGCCTATGTAATCAAATGAAATAGTAAAACAAATAAAATGAGGTAGGTGTTTATATGAATGTACACATTATTGCAGACAGTGCATGTGATTTACCATTGCAGTTTTTTGAAGAGCATTCCGTATCCTTTCTCCCGTTAAGTGTTGATATAAAAGGAAAACAGCTACAAGATCAAAAAGAAATTGAGCCTAAAAAAATCTATGATGAAATGCGAAATGGTGTTATCGTCAAAACTTCACAGGCCTCTCCACATTTAATAAAGGAAACATTTACGGAGCTTGCCAAAAAGGGTATCCCAAGTCTATATGTTGCCTTTTCATCTGAATTATCTGGGACATATCAAACTGCTGTAATGATTCGAAATGAAGTGCTAGAAGAATATCCAGATAGTAAGCTTTCAATTATCGATACGAAATGTGCATCACTTGGACATGGGCTTGCTGTTATGCATGCGGTAAAGCTTTCAAATGAGGGGCTATCATTAGAGGAGATTGAAGAAGCAATGAAAAGCTATTGCCCTAAAATCGAGCATATTTTCACAGTTGATAATTTGGAATATTTAGCACGTGGTGGACGAATTAGTAAAGCATCAGCATTTGTCGGCGGTCTTCTTAATATTAAACCATTGCTACATGTTGAAGATGGAAAATTAATTCCACTTGAAAAACTTCGTGGTCGTAAAAAGGTTTTCCGAAGAATAATCGACCTAATGAAGGAACGTGGAGTAAACTTACAAAATCAAACAATTGCTATAAGCCATGGAGATGATTTTGACGCTGCAACTGAAATGAAGGCAATGATCGAAGAAGCATTTTCTCCCAAAGAGGTTTACATTAATTATGTAGGTGCCGTTGTTGGAGCACATGCTGGACCCGGTACTTTGGCTATCTTCTTCCTAAATGACGAAGCTTAACTCCTTACATATGATAAACAATAACGGGCATCATAACTTTATATCATACTGAAAGGAGCATTATCATGCCACACACTAGTGATAATGATAAAAAAGCAAAAGATAACAATGCACTGCGTCACGAAAAAAATATGATGCGTGAGAAAAACCGAAAAATGGGAAAGAATCAATATTCTAAAAAAACTGATCATCTATAATACAATAATTGTTTAAGCCAAAGGCAATGTTAAATTGATTTCTTAGCACTTTGTTTATAGGGCGTGTAAGGAGTGGGGACTCCTGCCAAAAGGGAGACCTGACATGCGCGCTAACGCAAAAGGATGCTCCTAGACTGCCCATAGAATGCGAGCACCTATAGTGAAATAAACAACTAAGTTATCAGAGCAAATCTAAAAAGGACATTGAACTAAAATACGTTCAATGTCCTTCCTATTATTTCAAGCGGAACTTTGCTAATGTTTGATTTAAATAATCTGTAAATTCTCTTAGCTTTACAACCTTATCAACAATTTTTTCAAATGAGGCTAATTGTTCAGTCGTTGATGCTGATATTTCTTCATTACCAGCTACTGTCTCTTCTACTACAGAGCTAATATTTTCAACACTCTCGAGAACTTGTTCTCCCATTTTTTTTGAATGTTGAATACCTTTTAATAGTTCTGTTAAACCTTTCATCATTTCTTCAACCTTCGTGCCTATATTATCAAAAGCTGAAGTAGTAGTTGTCATAGATTGTTGTTGTTCCTCTACTATCGTTACTCCATTATTAACGGATTGCTCAATATCAGCAATACCATTTTTAATCATATTCACCATATCAAAAATATGTTTCGTTGACTTAGATGATTCCTCTGCTAATTTACGCACCTCATCTGCAACAACCGCAAAGCCTTTACCAGCTTCACCAGCACGTGCTGCTTCTATTGCTGCATTAAGAGCTAAAAGATTCGTTTGTTCTGCAATTGCAGCTACTGATTTTGCCATGTTTTCTATTTCAGAAGTATGATCAGTAAACTTTTTCGTTGCGATCACAATTGATTCACTGATTTTACTATTTTCATCCATAAGCTTATTTTGCCGTTCAATTGCCCTTTGACCTGACTGGATTGCACTTACTGCCTCATTTCCAAAAGAATAAGACTTTTCCGAAAGAATAACATTTTCTTCAAACCCTTTATCCATCTGTTCAATTAAGGTGACTGCTTCCTGCATATCATTTGAAATTGATTGCGAGCCAATCGACATTTCCGTTATAGATACAGCAACTTGATTGCTTATTTCTGTAAGTCCTTTGTTTTCAGCCTCTAATTCAATAGCCGTTTCTTCGACATTTTTACTTAAATTCTCAACAGTATATAACAAGCCTTTTAATTGTTTGACCATTTCAGTAAATGAACCATTTAAATCTGCTAGCTCATCCTTCCCATTGTAAATAACTGTGTCGACGACTAGGTTACCAGATGCAACTTGATCAGCATTTTGTGCGATTTTGTTTAGTGGTTTCGTAATTCGATTCGTCATTTTAGTTGATAATAATATCGTAAATATGATCAACACTAAACAGCTTATTGCAGAGGAAATAATAACGAATGAAATTTGATTTTTTAAGTTTTCTTGTAAAGTCGTATATTGCTCGTTTGCGTATTCATTGATCAAATGCAAATCATTCAAGATACCATTCATCCGAATTGATTGGCGATTTGCTTCACGAACATCTTTTCTTTCAAATGATAAATTCGTTTCCTCTTTCCATTGTGAATACTTCGTTTGAAGCTTCTTTAATGTCTTTTCACTTTTTGCCCCATTAATGTGAGGCTCTATTTCTTCAATCAATTTTTCACTATTGGAAATAGCTGTAATAATTTCTTGTTTTTGCGCATCAGTCGGTGTGACCGAGTAATTATTTAAGCCTGCCTTTACTGTATTTAGCTCTCCTTGGAGTTTTTGAATATTTAATAATGTTGGTACCTGTTCCTCATTAGAAGCTTGGATTGATACCATATTAAATATAATAAAACCAACGATTAAGATCGCTACGATTAAAATTGTAGATGATTGAATCAGTAACTTTTTCTTAATTGTCATATAACCAATCCTTCCTTCTATTGTTGATTTGCTAGCTGCTCTTTATAATTTTCAATTAACTTGGTTTGCTCCTTGCTATAATTCACTACTCTTAAAGGTGCTAAATCTACGCCATTTTCCTTTAAACCTAGCTCTATATGTCCCTTTGAAATCTTTCCTTGCTTAACGAGCTGTTCAGCTAGTTGATACATCGCAACATCGATATTTTTTAACATTGATGTCACAACAGCCTCTTCAGCATAAAAATACTGGTCAGTATCGACACCGATCCCATATACCTTACTCCTCTGTGCTTCCTTTAACATCCCAACTCCTGTTAAGCCTGCTACCCCATAAATGACATCTACATTGTTATCAATCATTTTTTTTGCTATTTCAGCACCGAGCTGCTCATTTCCAAAATCATTTGCATATTCACTAACAACTGTTATGTGATTATTTACTGCTCTTATCCCTTCAATAAACCCAGATTCGAATTTATTTATAAGCGGTGTATCCTCACCACCAATAAACCCGATTTTATTTGTTTTTGTTGTTAACGCTGCAACAATACCAACTAAGTAGCTTCCTTGATCCTCTTTGAAGGTAACTGAAGTCACATTTTCTAGCTCTGAAATTGCATCTACAATTACGAATTGCTGTTCTGGAAATTGCTTCGCTACCTTTTCAAGGTCTTGCTGAATATTAAATCCAAGCCCAATGACAATATCATTTCCCTCATTCACTAATTGTTTAAGCCCCTCTTCATATGTTCCTGTATCGTTTAGCTCCCGATAATCAAAAAGAACTCCTAACTCATCTCTCGCTTTAACAAGCCCGTTAAATGCGGTATCACTAAAAGATTGGTCACCTAAACCTACATCAGACAGCATGATTCCTATCTTTATTCTGTCATCTACTTTTGTTTTAGGCTTCTGCTGGGAACAGCCTGTAACAGATAAAATTAAACATAATAAAAGGAGAATGATTCTTTTTCTGTTCATTATTAAACCTCTTTTCTAAAGTCTTTTTTCTAAAAGATTGTTGTTTTTGCACCATTTATACAAAGGTTGATTGGATTTACTTACGAGATCCCTACAAAATGCGAGGGATAGGTTAATGTTAAACAAGTGTTCCACTTAAGGAGGCACACATCCCCCCCTGGAAAACGAGTACTGCCCGAGGAAATCAACCAAAAACGACAACTAAATAAAAAGCAACAAAGATTACGAAAACTGCCTTTCTAAAAAACTCACTCTATATGTATCGACAATCTGTTTCATCTTTTTCAATTATGTAACCGTTCTTTTATAAAAAAATTAAAAATTTATTATTTCAACAAAATAAAAGGAGGATCTCAAAGATCCTCCTTTATCATTTCATTAGAAATTTATTCCTTTTTAAAATACGTCCATCCATTCTCTTGATAAACTCTACCTTGCTTCATTAAATGCCCTAACGCTCGCTTGAAGGCAGCCTTACTCAAGTTAAATCGTTCCTTAATATCTTCGGGGTCACTTTTATCAGTAAACGGCATTGCTCCACCGCGTTGGTCCATATAAGCATAAATTTTCTCTGCATCGACACCCATTGCATCCTGTTTACGAGGAAGTAATGAAACATTTACTGTTCCATCCTCCTTTACATCAATAACACGACCTGTAACCTTCTCCCCTAATCTTGGTTCAATCGTTCTTTGAGAGGAATGGATAAACCCTTTATATCCTTCCTCAGTAAGAATAAAGGATCCAGCTACAATCATCCGATAAACAACTCCGGTAATTTCCTTATTAAATAAGGAGCGGTCAGCTTGCTTTAATTCAGGCCCTACGATTTCTTCAGTTGCTAAACGTGCAAAAAAACGGCCATTTTTAGATACCTTTAACGTACAATATAACTTATCTCCCTTTTCAGGCCAAACCTCTCTTAAATATGGCAAATGATCCTTTGCTACAAGAGCATCTTTACTCAATCCGATATCAACAAATGCCCCCATATCATCAATAACATCTACAACCTCTACCCATGCATACGTATCTTCTGTTATATACGGCTTTTTCATCGTTGCATAAAGCCTGTCCTGGGCATCTACTCCGAAAAAGACTTCAATTTCATCTCCGACTTCTATTTCACCTATCACCTCATTATTGTGAAGCAATACACGGTCTTTCCCATCTGTTAAAAAGTATCCAAAATCAACCTTCTCATCTACTGTAACAACTTCTTGCTTTCCAGGTAACATCAATCTAAATCTATCCCTTCATAATCAAAGTACGATTTTTGCTATCGTCACTTACCACTTAATATGTACGAATCAAACATAAATAGTTGTGATAGTTGTTTTATTTTACTATAATCTAACCATATTATATACGGAATGGAGGATATTTATGGCGAAAGAGAGTTCATTTGATATTGTATCAAAAATCGAATTACCAGAAGTATCAAATGCCATTAATATTGCAATGAAGGAAATTTCAACACGCTATGATTTTAAAGGTAGCAAAAGTACAATCTCATTAGAAAATGACGAGCTCGTTTTAGTCTCTGATGACGAATATAAGCTAGAGCAGCTAAAGGATGTATTGATTTCTAAACTCATTAAACGAAATGTCCCAATCAAAAATATTTCCTACAAAAAAATCGAGAATGCATCAGGTGGTACCGTTCGTCAAAGAGCTGAACTAGTATCTGGCATCGATAAGGAAAATGCAAAGAAAATAAATACACTAATTAAAAATAGTGGTTTAAAAGTTAAATCACAAATTCAGGATGACCAAATTCGTGTCACCGGAAAAAGCAGAGATGACCTTCAACAAATAATTGCTGCAATAAAACAAGCAGACCTACCGATCGAAGTTCAATTTATTAATTATCGATAAAATATCAGCCTTAACTAAAATAAGCCACTCATGAAATAGAAAGAGCTCTAATCTTTATTTCACGAGTGGCTTATTACTTTGAAGGGCTTAGACTGAAAAAAGCATAGAATAACGATTGTTACTGTTCATACCTTATGCTTAGCAAACATTATACGCAATTAACTTAACACTATTTCTCGTTTTTTCATTCAACCATGAAGAGGCTTTTCCGACTGTTTACTGCTATGGATTGGAGCAAAGGGAAAATCAAGAGTTTTTAGCTAGGCAGTGATTTTATTTAACAGTTCACTTTATTTAAAAATAACTATTGCTATTTTTCAAAATATTAGATAAATTAGTTGTAACACTTTTTAATCATTTAAAGGAAAATAAAAACTAAATTTCATATCTTATCAAGAGAAGCTGAGGGACTGGCCCTATGAAGCTTCAGCAACCGGTCAATCTCGGAAAGATTGATAAGTTGATTGATTGTAGATTTATAAATAGACTCATTATTTATCAGTATGTGAAAGATAATGAAAAAAGTAGCGAAAACGAGCGTTATTCGACACTTTTTTCATTATTTTTCAAAAGGAATAAAACAGTAAGCCTGAGTTTTATTCAACGCTCATACTGAAAGTAATAAGATGCTATTTTCCTAATTAATCAATCTACTCTTATCACTCCATCCGAATGCCAAGGTGCTAATTCCAGCTAAGCATTTAAAATGCTTGAAAGATAAGGAGAAGCTTTGTACTATCTAGCCTTCTGCTTATGAAGGCTTTTTTTATTTTATATAGGCTTTTCTCAGATTTTGATATGAAAAGGAAATGGGGGCTTTAGTTATGAGCTTTTTAGAAGATTTAAAGAGTAAAATTTTAATTGGAGACGGTGCTATGGGGACAATGCTTTATGCACATGGCGTTGACCGTTGCTTCGAGGAATTAAACCTATCAAAGCCTAGTGATGTATTGCGCGTACACGAAGCATACATTCAAGCAGGGGCAAATCTTATCCAAACGAACACTTATGGGGCAAATGATATTAAGCTCTCAAGGTATGGCCTAGAGGATGATATTAGACAAATTAATAAACAGGCCGTTGAAATTGCAAAGCAGGCTGTTAAAGCAGCAATTGCTCCAACATATGTGTTTGGAACGATTGGCGGAATTCGCTCCTTCAAGAAAAGTGCGCAATCTCTAGATGATTTAAAACGCAACTTCCGAGAGCAGCTTTATGTGTTATTAAATGAAAATGTCGATGGGATCCTCCTTGAAACTTATTATGATTTAGAAGAAATGACTACCGTTCTTAAAATTGCCCGTAAAGAAACAAATAAGCCAATTATCGCAAATGTCTCATTGCATGAAGCTGGCGTACTACAGGATGGAACACCATTGCAACAGGCATTTACAACACTTGAGGAGCTTGGAGCAAATGTCATTGGCTTAAACTGCCGTTTAGGTCCATATCATATGATTCAATCATTAGAAGAAGTACCAATACCTAAGCATGCTGCTCTTTCTGTATTTCCAAACAGCAGTTTACCTGCTCTAAATGAGGGTCGATTAGTTTATGAGTCTGATGAAGGTTATTTTAAGGAAAGTGCGTTAAAATTCCGTGAGCAAGGTGCAAGATTAATCGGTGGTTGCTGTGGAACAACACCGCGACATATTCAAGCAATGGCTGAAGCAGTTGCTGGTCTTGAGCCAATAACAAGTAAAAAAGTAAGAGCACCGAAGGAAATCCAAGATAGCATCACTGTAACAAGCGCTAATTCATTACCACCATTACAAGAAATTGTAACAGATAGACGCTCTGTAATCGTGGAATTAGATCCTCCGAAAAAGCTCGGAATGAGTAAATTTTTAGAAGGTGCAAAGGCATTACATAATGCTGGTATTGATGCTCTTACATTAGCTGACAACTCTCTTGCTTCACCACGGGTAAGCAATTTGGCAGCAGGGATCCTTGCTAGAGAGAAAACCGGTACACGAGCATTAATTCATATAACTTGTCGTGACCGAAACCTTATTGGCTTACAATCACACTTAATGGGCTTGCACTCTCTAGGGCTATCAGATGTTCTCGCGATAACTGGTGATCCTTCAAAGATTGGTGATTTCCCAGGTGCTACATCCGTTTATGATGTATCTTCCTTTGATTTAATTAGCTTAATTAAACAATTTAATGCAGGTGTATCATATTCAGGTAAGCCTCTTGGAGAAAAAACAAACTTCTCTGTTGCAGCTGCTTTTAATCCAAATGTCCGCCATTTAGACAAAGCAGTCGTACGATTAGAGAAAAAAATCGCTTGTGGTGCAGATTATTTTATTTCACAGCCGCTCTATTCTACCGAGCAAATCGTCGAAGTATATAAAGCAACCCGTAACTTAAAAGCACCAATTTATATTGGAATTATGCCGTTAACTTCAAGTCGAAACGCTGAATTTATTCATAACGAAATCCCTGGCATTAAATTATCTGATTCAATTAGAGAAAAAATGGCTGCTGCGGGAACAGATAAAGACAAGGCACGTCTAGAGGGCTTAGCAATTGCCAAGGAACTAATCGATGCCGCTTTTGATTTATTTAATGGAATTTACTTAATTACTCCATTTTTACAATATGACCTTACTGTGGAGCTAACAAATTACATCCATGAAAAGGAAAAACAACTAGCAGAAAGGAAGATTACACATGTATAGCATCCAAGACGAACTAACAAAACGAATTTTAGTCCTTGATGGAGCAATGGGGACAATGATTCAGGCTGCAAACCTTACTGCTGATGATTTTGGCGGCGAAGACTATGAGGGGTGTAATGAATACTTAACCTTAACTGCTCCAAAAACAATTGAAAAAATTCATGAAGGATATTTGCTAGCTGGTTCAGACATTATTTCAACAAACACATTTGGAGCAACAAGCCTTGTACTCGATGAATATGAGTTAGGCTCATTAGCCCTTGAATTAAATATTGAATCAGCCAAATTAGCAAAAAATGCAGCCCTTAAGTTTTCAACACCTGATAAACCTCGCTTCGTTGCCGGAGCAATGGGACCTACAACGAAAACATTATCTGTTACTGGCGGGACAACGTTTGAAACGCTTATAGAAAATTATGAAGAACAAGCTAGAGGACTTATTCTCGGTGGCGCTGATTTACTTCTATTAGAAACAAGCCAGGATATGCTAAATGTAAAAGCCGGTTTCATCGGTATTAAAAAAGCATTTGAAAATACAGGTAAAGAACTGCCATTAATGATTTCCGGTACGATCGAGCCGATGGGAACTACGTTAGCAGGGCAAGATATTGAGGCATTTTATATCTCTTTAGAGCATATGAAGCCAATTTCAGTTGGCTTAAACTGTGCAACAGGTCCGGAATTTATGACGGATCATATAAGAACTTTAGCTAGTATAGCGAACACTGCAATTAGCTGTTACCCAAATGCTGGCCTACCTGATGAAGAAGGAAATTATCACGAATCACCTGAGTCCCTTGCAAAGAAATTAGTTGCCTTTGCTGAACAAGGCTGGCTCAATCTAGTAGGTGGCTGCTGTGGAACAACACCTGAACATATTAAAGCAATCTCAGAAGCTGTAGCATCCTTAAAGCCGCGAAGTTTCGAATCTGTTTCAACCGGACATACAGTATCAGGAATTGATGCGCTACAGTATGATGAAGGAATGCGTCCGCTATTCGTCGGTGAACGGACAAATGTTATCGGCTCTAGAAAGTTTAAACGGTTAATTGCTGAAGCGAAGTTTGAAGAAGCAGCGGAAATCGCCAGAGCACAAGTGAAAAATGGTGCCCATGTTATTGATATTTGTCTTGCGGATCCTGATCGAGATGAATTAGAGGATATGGAAGCATTTATCAAGGAAGTTGTTAAAAAAGTAAAGGCACCTCTTGTTATTGATTCAACCGATGAAAAAGTAATTGAACGTGCCCTGAAATATTCACAAGGTAAGGCAATTATTAACTCTGTTAACCTTGAGGATGGTGAAGAACGTTTTGATGCCATTGTTCCGCTTGTAAAAAAATATGGCGGCGCCCTTGTTGTTGGTACAATTGATGAGATTGGTATGGCTTTAACCGCCGAAAAAAAATTAGAGGTTGCAAAACGTTCACATGACATACTCGTTCATAAGCATGGACTTAAAGCGAGTGATTTAATTTTTGACCCCCTTGTATTTCCTGTGGGAACGGGTGATGAGCAATATATCGGTTCTGCAAATGAAACAGTCCGGGGAATTCAACTTATTAAAGAACATTTACCTGAATGTTTAACAATTCTCGGCGTTAGTAATGTATCCTTCGGCCTCCCACCTGTTGGTCGAGAAGTATTAAACGCTGTTTATTTATATCATTGCACACAAGCAGGGTTAGATTATGCAATTGTTAACACTGAGAAATTAGAACGGTTTGCCTCAATCCCTAAAGAAGAGATCAAGTTAGCAGAGGATTTATTATTTAAAACGACTGATGAAACATTAGCTGCTTTTACCGCATTCTATCGCGGCAAGAAAAAGGAAGATAAAAAACCTGTTACAACCCTACCATTAGAAGAAAGACTAGCTAGATATATTGTTGAAGGAACTAAGGAAGGCTTAATTCCCGACTTAGAGCTTGCACTAAAGAAATACCCAGATCCACTGTCAATTATTAACGGGCCATTAATGGCTGGAATGGCTGAGGTCGGTGTTTTATTTAATGATAATCAGTTAATCGTTGCTGAAGTTCTTCAAAGTGCTGAAGTTATGAAAGCTTCCGTCTCCTTTTTAGAGCAATTCATGGATAAAAAAGAAGATAGTGGCAAAGGAAAAATTTTATTAGCTACCGTTAAAGGTGATGTACACGATATCGGGAAAAACCTTGTCGACATTATTTTAAGTAATAACGGTTATCAGGTTGTTGACCTCGGAATAAAGGTTACACCGCAAACATTAATTCAAGCAGTTAAGGATGAAAAGCCTGACCTTATTGGGTTATCAGGATTATTAGTAAAATCTGCACAGCAAATGGTCATTACAGCACAGGACTTACACAACGCGAATTGTAATTTACCGATATTAGTAGGCGGAGCAGCCCTATCAAGAAAATTCACAAGAATGAAAATTGCTCCCCAGTACAAAGGCCCTGTCGTTTACGCAAAGGATGCAATGGACGGTTTATCACTTGCAAACCAATTACGGACAACACCTGAATTATTCACTGTCAATGAAGCAGCGGTTACAGAAGAAACGAAGATTAAAAATACGCAAACAAGTGCTGTTACGGAATTATTAGAAAAGCGAAGCACAATTAGTGAAGCACCAATTTTTCAACCTGTTGATACAAAGCGTCATCTCATAAAGGATATTGATTTAACACAAATCATCCCTTATGTGAATATGCAAATGTTAATTGGCCACCATCTTGGCTTAAAAGGGAAAATTAAAGAATTAATTAAGAAAAAAGACCCTAAAACAATGGAATTGGTTGAACTCATTCAAGACTTACTGAAGGAAGGGGCAAAAAATAAATGGTTTAAGCCTGCATGTGCTTATCAATTTTTCCCAGCTTATAGTGATGAAAATAAGCTATGTATCTTAGATCCAAATAATAAAGACGTCGTTTTACAAACATTTGATTTCCCTCGTCAAGATAAAATGCCATACAGATGCATTTCAGACTATGTTCGTTCGAAATCTAGCAATGAGTTAGATTATGTCGCAATGTTTGCTGTTACGGCAGGAAGTCAAATTCGTGAGCTAGCTAAAGGCTTTAAAGAGCAAGGAGATTACTTAAAAAGTCATGCAATACAAGCTTTAGCTTTAGAGCTTGCGGAAGGTCTGGCAGAACGAACTCATCAGCTAATCCGTGATCGTTGGGGCTTCCCTGATGCACCTGATTTTACAATGGATCAGCGATTTGCAGCGAAATACCAAGGGCAACGATATTCATTCGGATATCCAGCATGTCCGGATTTAGAAGATCAGGAAAAGCTATTTAATCTTTTAAGACCTGAGGATATCGGGATTCAATTAACAGAAGGCTTTATGATGGAGCCTGAAGCATCTGTAACTGCTTTAGTTGTATCACACCCTGATGCGAAATATTTTAATGTAATGTAAAATGAACAAAGGGTCAGTCCCCACAGGCTGACCCTTTCTTAATAAATATCTCTTTTTTTAATGACTCACCACCTCCCCCGCGGAAAGCGAGTACTACACGAGGAAATCAGCCAAATACACAACTAAGCAAAAAACAACAACAAAGTTTACGACAACAGCCAATGTAATAAACAAAACGATTAAAATTGACTAAATCCTGTAACATACTTTTTTTCATTTTATACCATACTACTTTATAGTACGTTTTACAGGAGGTTATGTCATTGTCAAACAATCAAAATCAACAAAAGCAAACATTACCACCACAACAACAAGATCTTCAACCAGGTCTTGAGCATTTAATGAACCCCGCTCCTAAATTTCATTCTACGTCTTATAAAGGAAGTGGGAAATTAACAGATAAGGTAGCGATTATTACCGGTGGTGACAGTGGAATCGGACGGGCTGTTGCTGTTCATTATGCAATTGAAGGGGCAAATGTAGTTATATCATATTTAAATGAACATGAAGATGCCGAAAAAACAAAACTATATGTCGAAGAGCAAGGGCAAAAATGTTTATTAATTCCAGGTGATATTGGAGATGAAGCAATCTGTAAGCAAATTGTTGATAAAACGATTGGTGAGTTCGGTAAAATCGATATTGTCGTGAATAACGCAGCAGAGCAACACCCTCAGAAGGGGATTGAAGATATTACAAGCGAGCAGCTCGAACGAACATTTCGCACCAATATTTTTTCCTTCTTTTATTTAACGAAGGCTGCCCTTCCACATTTAAAAAACGGCAGTACCATAATAAATACTTCTTCAATAACAGCATATGCTGGAAATAAACAACTTCTTGATTATTCTGCAACTAAGGGAGCCATTACAACCTTTACACGCTCGTTATCATTATCATTAGCTGATAAAGGAATCCGTGTTAACGGGGTAGCACCTGGTCCAATATGGACACCATTAATTCCGTCTACCTTTACGGCTGATCAAGTTTCTACATTTGGATCTGACACTCCGATGAAACGACCAGGTCAACCTGAAGAGCTAGCACCAGCTTACGTTTACTTAGCAAGTGAGGACTCCTCTTACATGTCTGGACAAATCCTCCATGTAAATGGCGGAAAGGTCATTAACGGTTAAAATATAAAACTAGACCAAATCACTTTGTCGAGTTGGTCTAGTTCTTCTTCTTTATTCTTCATTCCTTTTCCCTCTTTTATATGCAACTACTAAAAATGCAACAAACAAAAGTGGAACAATAAGAAAAACACTGATAAATGGCAGATTTAAGCCAGTTTTCTCCTTTATTTCATAAATTTCTGCTGTTTCACGGTCTAGAATAAATGGATAGTGGCGATTTTCTTCATGGAAAATATCTCCTATAATTAGTCCGCGTAACTCCTTTTCATTACCGATCTCTTCTGCAGGTATCGAGACATTTTGGGATTGTGACGTATTATTCATCGCAACTATAACAGATTCCCCTTTATACGTTCGCTTAAAAATAATCATCCCTGCTTTTTCATATAAAACTGTGTAATCACCCTTTGTTAATGAAGGTAAGCTTTTTCTAGCCTTTGCTAACTTTGCGATATAGTCGATTAATTCCTCGTCAGATTGAAAATTCATCAATGGTTTATTTTCAGGAGGTTTTCCACCGTTCAAAGCAATTTCAGTACCATAATATACAATAGGTGTACCAGGTGTTGAGTACATATAAGATAACGCCATTTTTAGTCTTACTCCTGGATGCTGTGCATTTTCAGTTGCTTTCAAAGTAAACCGTGCTGTATTTGTCATATCGAGATAATTACTAAATGCAGTTGACGAATTTTTAACAACCTCTGATATTGAAGTAAACGGTAAATCTACATCAGTAAATGTTTCAGACGATGTTTTAAAAAAAAGCTCATTTAAGATTGAATCAAAGCCCAACTCTTTATATGCAGATAAATGATCATTATGTAAAATTGACCCGACTAGATATAAGTTTTCGTTTTCCTTTTTCACAGTTTGAATAAACAATTTCCAAAAATCTGGTTCAAGTGTATCAACTTGGTCAATATAGTAACCGTCTATTTCACTTTCAGAAACCCACCAGCTTACTACATCGATAAGATCATCCTTTAAATTTTGAACATGATATGCATTAAAACTCATTAGCACCTTCATTTCTCGCTCATGTGCTTCCTTTGTTAATTGCTGCATATCCTTCAAGCTACCAAAATGCTCATCTACCTCTTTGAAATTCTCAACCTGTTCACCTGTTGGATCTTTTGCATTGAACACAGGAGATAAAATAATCGTTGAAAATCCCATTTCTTGAAGATAATCAAGCTTATTTGTTATCCCCTTTAAATCACCGCCATGGTATCCAAGTGGGTCATTCAAATTGAAATCAGAACCATCATTTGTTACATCTCCATTGTTAAAACGGTCAATCTCAAGATAGTAAACCAATTCTTCATGCCATTTATTTTCTTCTTTTTTAACAGCGCTTACAGGTAAGGCGTAAAAAAGAAGAAACGGGAT
Source organism: Metabacillus niabensis (assembly GCF_902829255.1). Classification (GTDB taxonomy): domain Bacteria; phylum Bacillota; class Bacilli; order Bacillales; family Bacillaceae; genus Metabacillus; species Metabacillus niabensis. The sequence goes on from NZ_CADEPK010000323.1 coordinate 18,451, forward strand.
AAGTAAAAACAAGATCCTTTGTTTATACATCACCGCTCCTCCTACTCATTTCGCACTTCTATAGATAGCATCGAGTGCTTGAATTTTTCTTTACGCCTATAAGATTATCCTTTTGTACCACCTGCCGTCAATCCAGAAACAAAATACTTTTGGAAGCATAGGAATAAAATTGCAATTGGGATCGCAATTAATACCGATCCTGCAGCAAACTCAGTGAATTTCGCACCAAATTGATCAGAGATTAATTTATATAATCCAACTGCAAGTGTAAATTTCTTTTCTGACCGTAAAAGAATATTAGCAATGATGAAATCTGCAAAAGGTGCTATAAATGCAAAAAGTGCAACAACAGCAACAATCGGTTTAGCTAATGGCATAACGATTTGGAAAAATACACGCAAATGTCCTGCCCCATCCATTCGCGCTGATTCATCTAACTCCTTAGGAATCGTATCTAAATACCCTTTCATTAAATAGGTATTCATCGGAATTTGTCCACCGACATAAACAAGTATTAGTCCAAGATGACTATCTAATAATCCCGTTAATAAGGCAAGAACAAATATTGCGATCAAAGCAGCAAAATTCGGGACCATTTGTAAAATTAAGAAGGTCATTAAGCCATTTTTTCTACCGATAAAGCGATATCTAGAAAACGAATATGCTGTTAAGCTAACTAAAATGACTGTGATAAGCATTGTTAAAACACTAACTTTCAACGAGTTCCAATACCAATAGAGATAATCGCTATTTTCCGTATTAAATAATTCTTTATAATGGGCTAATGTTGCGTTTTTTGGAATAATTGAAGATCCTGATAAACTATCGCCAGGATTAAAGGACGAACCGATGATCCAAATGATAGGGTAAAGAATGACCATAAACATAATGGCTACAACAAAATACGATAATGTTAGTCGAATGTACTTACCAGTTTTTATATTCATATCACATCATATCCTCTTCTTGGAATGATTTTGTTCTTCTAAACTGCCAAATCGCTACCGAAATGACGAGAACGGAAAGCAACATAGTGATAGCAGCTGCTTTTGAATATTGGGCTGATGTCATTGTTAAATTATAAATCCATGATATTAGAATATCGGTTCCTCCAGCATTTTGTTCTGGAATAGCAGGACCTCCACCGTTAAATAGGAAGATGACATTAAAGTTATTAAAGTTAAATGTATATTGTGTAATCATAATTGGAGCTGTCGCAAACAAGACGAGCGGTAGCGTGATCTTCTTGAATTTTTGGATGATAGTTGCACCATCTACAGTTGCAGCCTCATATAATTCATCTGGAATCGATTGCAATACACCTGTAGTCATCGCAAATATGAACGGAAAACCTAGCCAGCTTTGAATAATGATAAGGGCGATTCTTGTCCACATCGGTTCAGTCATCCATGGGATATTATCAATCCCAAAGAAGGCTAAAATATCCGTATTAATCGTGCCAAATGATTCATTAAACATTCCTGCAAAAACTAAAATAGATACAAATGCCGGAACTGCCCAAGGTAAAATAAATACTGTTCGAATAATCGCCTTTCCTTTTAAATCCTTTTGATTCACTAAGACAGCTAAAAAGATCCCTAATGCAACTTGAAGTGTTGTAGCTCCAAATGTCCAAACAATTGTCCAAGCTAACACAGAGAAAAATGTATTTCGCCAAATATCAATATTCACGATATCTGCAAAATTTTGAAACCATACCCAATCTACTAGTTTTGCTGGTGGAGAATGATACAAATCATAATTTGTAAACGCTAATAAAAAAACAAAGATGATTGGCAATATAACGACAAATGTTAAAAGTAAAAATCCCGGGGAAATCATTAAATAAGGGAAGCCATTATCAATTAAGTTTTTATATTGCTCCTTTACAGAACTGATCGGTTGATTAAGGTCACGTTTTTTACCATTTCTGTATGCATCCCTCAAATTAAATAGGTAAAATCCAATCCCAAATGCTAAAACAATTAACGCGATTATTCCATAGACTAGTAGAAATATAGAGTGATCCCTTGGAGTTTCAGTACCAAGCGTCAATAAGCCCCATATTCCTATATCGAGCAAATCCCAAAACACATATAAAAAGGAAGCAGCTAAGATGAGGAATAGGATTCCTTTCATTCTTTGCCGATTATACAATTGTCCTAATCCAGGGATAATCGATAACAGCAAGGCTGTTTTGCGATGTTTAGAGCTAGCTTTTATGCCTTCCACCATTTTTAAAATCCCCTTTCACAAATGAATATATAAATCTTCATAAAGCAAATGACATAAAAGGATGAAGAGGATGACTAGTAGCATCAACCCTCTCCAAATTTCGTTATCCTTTTATTTATGTCTCATAAGTATGGCTTATTGATGGTTTGTTTCAATATTTTGCTTAATGGTTTTTACTGCACTATCTAAAGCAGCTTTCGGCTCAGCTTTCCCTGTCACAATTGTTTGGAGGCTATCAGCCATCGGCTCCCAAACTTCAGCCATTTCAGGAATATTTGGTGTTGGTACTGCATATTGAGATTGCTCAGCTACTGCTGCAGCTACCTCATTATCTTTAATAATAGGATCCTCGATTAATTCCTTAACTGGTGGAACCTCATTTGTTAATTCAAAGCGTTTTTTTGCATTTTCCGCATTTGTAATATGTTCAATAAATTTTGTTGCCCATTCTATGTTTTTAGAAAATGCCGAAACATGCCAGCCTTTTACACCCATAAATGTTTTGACATGTTCACCATTTGATAAGGTAGGGAGTGCAGAAGCACCTACATCGATTCCAGCATCTTTCATTCCTTGTACAGCCCAAGGTCCATTCATCACAGCAGCTACTTTTCCTTCATTAAATAATCCGTCCATTGTAGAACCGCCGTTTTCACCAATAATTCCTTTTGGAAATAGTCCTTCTGTATACCATTTTTGAATTTCTTCCGCTCCAGTAATGGCCCCTTCATTATTTAAGCCCACATCTTTCGGATCTAAGGCACCACTATTATCTTTAAACACATAACCGCCGAATCCGCCAATTAATCCATGAGCAAAGTAATAGTTATCACCTAAGAATAAGAAACCAAAGTTACCATCCTTTGTAAAATCCTTTGCAAATGTATACATTTCTTCCATCGTTTTTGGCGCTTCACTTAAATGTGCCTTATTGTATAGGAAGATTGGTGTTTCCGTTGCCTTTGGTAATCCATATAACACCCCATCATACATTTGAGCTGCAATAGAGGTTTCTGTAAAAGTATCCACTACTTTTTGATCAACATTAATATTTGTAATAAGTCCTTCTGTTACAACCTGACCAATTTGATCATGTGGCAATGTTACAATATCTGGCCCTGTCCCCGCTGGACCATCTAAGCGAAGCTGGTCACGTATTTCATCTGCCATACCAAGCTCTTTATACTCAATTTCAATCCCATATTCTTTTTCAAACGATTCAATTGCAGGCTCTAATGCAACTCCTCTGTCTGTATCCTCCCAGACAACAAGCTTTTCCGGCTTTTCTGGCATTGTTCCTTCAGATGTTGTTTCGTTTTCATTATTATTGTTTGAATCAGTTCCTCCAGATTGTGTTGATGAATCTGGTCCACACGCTGCTAATACACCTAATAAAAGTAATCCCATCATAAATAAAGATAAAACCTTTTTCATTTTGACCCTCCTATTGGTTTATGCAATCGTTTGCATTATTTTTCAAAGAAAGCTACTCTCATATATTTGAAAAGATAGTTTAATAGCATCTGTCAATCTTCAAATATAATTTACTGAAAGCGATTTCACATTCTATATTCCCTATTGTAAATACATAACAATGACAATTCAAGTGTTTTTTTAGATTAAAATGATTGACATCAAGATATATATTCAATAGGATCAACATATATTCATTTACTGCCTTATAAAGCAAGCGATTGCACATATTTCGACAATTCAAGGAGTGAAGATTATGTTTTTAGAAGCGATTTATCATAGACCACAGGATCAATATGCTTATTCATATGATGAGAACACGATACATATCCAATTACGAACGAAAAAGCAAGATATTGAAACTGTCGAAATTATTTATGGAGATCCGTATGATTGGAATCATTCAACATGGAATGCAGTAACAAATAAAATGAATATAGCTTATTCTGACCAATTTTTTGATTATTGGTTTATCGCCATTCATCCACCATTTAAACGCCTCCGTTACGGTTTTTTACTATCTAATGAATCGAAAAGCTGTGTATATACTGAAAAGGGCTTTTTCGAACAACCACCTCTAGATGATACAGCATATTATTTTTGTTTTCCTTTTATCAATTCAATCGATGTTTACAAGCCACCAAAATGGGTGGAAAACACAATTTGGTATCAAATTTTCCCAGAAAGATTTGCAAATGGTGACCCAACGTTAAATCCCAAAGGAACAGTCGAATGGGAACAACAGGAGCCTACCCCAACGATTTACTATGGCGGTGACTTTAAAGGGGTTATCGACCATATTGACTATCTTGTCAACCTAGGCATTACTGGAATATACTTCACTCCAATCTTTAAAGCTTTTTCTAATCACAAATATGACACGATAGACTACATGGAAATAGATCCGCAATTTGGAACGAAGGAAACATTTAAGCAATTAGTCGAGGAATGCCATAAGCAGGGTATTAAAGTCATGCTAGACGCAGTCTTTAACCATAGCGGTTACTATTTCGCTCCATTCCAGGATGTATTAAAGAACGGCGAAAAATCGATTTATAAAAATTGGTTTCATATTCATGATTTTCCAATCCAAACAAAACCGATTCCAAATTATGATTCATTTGCATTTGAGGCAAGCATGCCCAAACTTAATACAGAAAATCCAGAAGTGAAGGAATACCTATTAAATGTTGGTCGCTACTGGATAAAGGAATTTAATATCGATGGCTGGAGGCTAGATGTCGCAAACGAAGTAGACCATCAATTTTGGCGGGAATTCAGGAAGGAAATGAAAAAAATAAAGCCTGATATTTATATACTCGGAGAAATATGGCATGATGCAATGCCTTGGCTTAGAGGAGATCAATTTGATTCTGTTATGAATTATCCTTATACAGATAATGCACTTCGCTTTTTTGCCAAAAATGAAATAGGAGCTATTGAATTTATTGAAACATTGCAAAAATATTTACACATGTATCCGCGCAACATTAATCATATATTATTTAATTTACTGGGTAGTCACGATACCCCAAGAATAATGAATATTGCCAATTTCAATAAAGAAAAGGTAAAGCTTCTATTTGCCTTCCTGTTAAGCACACCCGGTACACCGTGTATTTACTATGGTGATGAAATTGGTATGACTGGTGAACAGGACCCAGGTTGCAGAAAATGTATGGTTTGGGATGAAGATAGGCAGGATTTAGAAATGCTAGCATTCACAAAAAAACTAATTCAGCTTCGCAAACAATACCCGCTCCTTGGAAATGACGGGGAATTCATTTTATTTGATGCAAATAATACTTCTAATCATGTTTCTTATATAAAAAGAAACGAACAAGAGCAGCTTTTAGTTGTATTCAACAATAATGATACAATGCAAGACATTCCAATTCCTTTGAATTTAAAAGACAAAACAATTATTGATCTCTGGAACGAAAAGGAATTTGCTGCACATACAAACAAAATTTCTGTACAACTTGCTCCATATAGCTTTACATTTTTACTTTGTAAAGCTATATGAACCATTATTGCCCAAACAGTTGGTTGTTTTCCCCCTAACTGATTGGGCAATCTTTATTATACTGTAAGTATTTACAATCTACTTTTTCCTTAAAATAATTCTTCGATACTCATAGGGACTTAAACCTTCTAATCTCTTAAAGAGCTTTGAAAAATACGTCGCATCCATAATGCCAACCTCTTGAGAAATATTCGCCACCTTCTCATCGGTCATAGCAAGCAGCTTTTTCGCTTCATTCATTCGGTATTGATTTAAATAATTATTAGGCGTCATTCCAATAATTTTTTGCATGCAACGAGTAATGTAGTCTGGATGAAAATGCAGTGCATTTGATAGATGCTCCATCTTTAATTCTTC
>NZ_CADEPK010000324.1 GCF_902829255.1 Metabacillus niabensis
ATAAAGAAGACTCTATACACGAATGTATAGAGTCTTCTTCTTTATGTCTTAACGACAACAAAGGGGATGGGAGAAATTTTTCACGGTCAAACAAAGGGGTAAATGTTTGTTTTGTGATTAATTTCACATCTTTATAATATCAAATCTTGTCGTAATTTGACAAGGGCGAGCGCCGTATTTCACAAAAATTTCACAAAAAATTTTAATTTCCTTACATAATAACTCCTACATATATTTGTAAAAACTCATTTTCAAAACAAAGGTATTTTCATCTATCTTTTGTTTATAATTTTCAAGATAAATATCTTGGCAGATTTCCGATAAATGTCTTAACTATAACTACGTATCTTTTGGAGTTTCTCTATGTATTTACTCTTATGGCAAGCCCTCTTAAAACATCACCTATACTTTCCAAAGCACTTCCTTATAAAAGTGCCCAGATTTATAAGGGAAAATCGTGATAAATGGACATCCACTTTCATATAGAATACTAACATCAACATGTGGAGAATATTTTAATACTTTTTCACGAATCTGTATTCCAGTAAGAATCACCCGTATTTTAAAGAAGAAAGAAAGGGAGGCATTAATACATTGATGTGGATAATTATCGTAGGAGTGATCACAGTTATCTTGTTTTTCCTGAACATTTTAGCATTAATGGAGATAGTCCCCATTTTTATTACTTCTCCATTATTATTTATTTCACTATTCATCACTTTATATCTTATTAATCATCGCAAAACATTTAAGGGATTTTAATTTGTTCACATAAACAACCTCCATAAAAAATCAGTGGCGGCTTAACTTGCCTCCACTGATCAATATGAGTTTATTATTTTAATTCAGCTAATAGCTTTTCCATTTCAGTTAATTTTTCTTCAAACACTTTACATGCCTCTTCAATTGGAGATGATGATGTCATATCAACACCAGCTTTTTTAAGAACTTCAATTGGATAATCTGAGCTTCCTGCTTTTAAGAAGTCAATGTAACGCTCAACAGCTGGCTGCCCTTCCTCAAGAATTTGATTGCTTAATGCGGTTGCTGCACTATAGCCTGTTGCATATTGGTAAACATAATAGTTGTAGTAGAAATGAGGAATTCTTGCCCACTCTAAGCCAATTTCCTCGTCGATAACAATGTCATTGCCAAAATACTGTTTATTCAAATCATAATAGATTTTTGTTAAAAGCTCAGGTGTTAAAGGTTCACCCTCTTGTGCCTTCTGATGAATAATATGTTCAAATTCTGCGAACATCGTTTGACGGAATACTGTACCTCTAAATCCTTCTAAGAAATGATTTAATAAGTAAAGACGCTGACGCTTATCCTCAATTGTTTCTAATAAGTAATGATTTAGCAATGCCTCATTACATGTAGACGCAACCTCAGCAACAAAAATTGAATAATTACCATACGGATATGGTTGATTTTTCCTCGTGTAATAGCTATGAACAGAATGTCCAAATTCGTGTGCTAATGTAAATAAATTATTCACATTATCCTGCCAGTTCATAAGGATATATGGATTTGTTCCATAAGCACCTGAGGAATACGCACCACTTCGTTTTCCCTTATTCTCATGAACGTCGACCCAGCGATTTTCAAAGCCTTCTTTTAAAATCGATAAGTATTCCTCACCTAAAGGTGCAAGACCCTTTAAAATATATTCCTTTGCTTCATCATACGTAACTTCCATCTTTACATCTTTTACTAGCGGAGTGTATAAATCATACATATGAACTTCAGATAGCCCAAGAACATCTTTTCTTAGCTTTACATATCGTTGTAATAAATCTAAATGGTCATGTACTGTACTAATCAAATTTTCATAAACTGATTCAGGTATATTATCACTGCTTAATGCTGCTTGTCGCGCAGAATCATAGTTGCGGACTTTTGCGCTAAAATTATCTTTCTTAACAGTACCGCTTAACGTACTAGCAAATGTATTTTTAAAATCACCATAAGTTTTGTACACTGCCTTAAATGCATCTTCTCTTACTCGACGATCTTCACTTTCTAAGAAGCGGATATAGCGGCCATGCGTAATTTCAACCTCTTCACCGTTCTCATCCTTAATTGTTGGGAAAGTTAAATCCGCATTGTTCAACATGCCAAAAGTATTACTTGATGAACCTAATACTTCTGATGCTTGCGCAAGAAGCTCCTCTTGCTCAGCTGATAAAACATGTGGACGTTGACGGTTTATTTCATCTAGTGCATGCTCATAAAGCTTTAATTCTTTTTTCTCATTTATAAATTGTTTAATTTTCGCTTCATCAACAGCTAAAAGCTCTGGGACAATATATGAACTTAAGCTAGCAGCTTGTGTATATAAGTTTCTAGCCCTGTCATTTAATGCTTGATAAGTAGAGTTTGTTGTATCTTGGTCATATCTCATATGTGCGTATGTATAAAGTTTCCCAAGTCTTTCCATAACCTTATCTTGATAAGTAAGTGCCTCATATAAATCTTCAGCACTATTTCCAAGTTTACCTTTGAATTCTGCAAGCTTTGGTAATGCAGCTTTTATCTCTGCAAATTCTTGTTCCCAAGCTTGATCCGTTTCAAAAATATCCTCTAATCTCCAAGTATCCTCTTTTTTAATTTCACTTCTAGCTGGAAGCTTCTTAACTGCAGTTTGTTCTGACATTGTGATTCCCCCTTCAGAATTAGTAATGGCATTTGCGGAGCTGGTTATGACTGAACTAATGAATGTAAATGTTGTAAAAATGACTACTAGATTTCTTCTATATTTCATACTCAACCTCCTGCTTTTTATTCCGCCAATGCAAATTAATTGTCATTTTCACGTTCGTTTTGAAATTGGTTGGGTGAGTATGATGTACCTCTATCTTCTCCCTGCAATGCTTCTTTTGTCAAATAGTAAGCTGCTAAACCTGTACCTATTAATGATGCTGTAAAAAGAAAAGGATTATTTTTCTTTTGCTTCTTATTAAACATATGATCACCTCTAATTGAATATCTCTCTTTTAATGTGTTCAAAAAAAGTGTTGCTATTCAATTAGCGGAAAATTTTGTTAACCTGTTCCATTAACTGTTTATCATGATGAATGATTTGTTCTAGATTGGTTTCCCACCTTATATGTGAAATTTTCATATATTTTCTTTCCGAGCTCATTTTTAAGATAGATAATAAGCAAAGCTTGTTTAAGTACTCTCTTATGACATAACTGTAATGAATGTTTGTCTGGTATAGACTTCTTATTTTAATTGCTTTTTCCTTGACTCTATTCTTAAAAAAATAGTAAATATCCTGAAACAGTATTTCCTTCCCGATTGAGTATTTATCTAGAAAAAGCAAAAGCCATCCTTGCCAAATATAGCTAGCTGTTTCAATTAAATAGGCGGTTTTAAGCGGGAGAAAAGCATGTGAAGGCAAAAAGGTGATTGGGGTTTGTTTTTCTTTATATAGTGTTATATTTAGGAG
>NZ_CADEPK010000325.1 GCF_902829255.1 Metabacillus niabensis
GTTTTAGGAAGAGAAGGGAATAAAATGATGAATCAATTGTTCAGTGAACAGGTTATAAAAGAGTTATGCGGGGATCACGCCTTTAAAAAAGGGAAGGGATATTTTCAAAAGGGAAAAGCTGCCGTTACAAATTTTACCCCAAATACCAAAACGTTTAATGTCAATGTTAACCTTGATAACCAATTTCATGTAACAATTAAACATCATAATGGACAAGTATCCGCAGAATGTACTTGTCCAAAGCTCGCTTCTATTACGCAGTTCTGCCAGCATGTTGCTGCAGCATTATTTGCAATAAATGCCAAACACTTACAACATGTCCTCGAAAAGCGGCAAGGAGATTCTTCAACAAAGGAAGGATCTTTTCTTTATGAAAGAACAGCTCTTTCTCCGCTTGAGGAACATTTAACGAATCAATTATTCGGTCTGTTTACACCTCGTGAGAGCTCTCCAAAAAGTAGACAACATTTAATCGAAGAACGTGAGCAATTAATTGTCGAATTCACATGTATCCCATATGTAGAAAATGGAATGTTCGCCATAGAATTAAAGCTTGGAACGAAGGAGCTCTATCCAATTATTTTAGATGAGTTTTTACACCATTTCGAAAACGGTGCACCGTATGAAATCAATAATGGCCTAACCTATGATCGTAATCAATTTTATCTTCACCCTCATACGGATACTCTTATAAAGGAATTGCTAAAAGTTTATAAACTTGAAAATTACATAGAAGAGACTAAGGCTGCCAGGAAAAATCATGAGCATATGCTTATCCCACCGTCCTTCTGGGATACCATTTTCCCTTTACTCCTTAGTACACCGAATGTGAAAATCATAAACAATCGTACGGTATATCATGGAATAGAAGAAATGACAGCTCAGCTTCCATTAACGTTTTCATTTGCGGAAAAATTACTTAAAGGTAATTATCAACTGTTCGTTAATGGTTTTGAGCGATTAAAAATGATGAAGGCTTATCGAGTTGTTTTATATGAGAATAAAATAAAACATCTAGCTGAAGCAGACTATAACAGGTTAATTGAATTAAAAGATATGTTAGAAACAAATGAAAAACAAGATTTTCTCATTCCAATCGATCAAATTAAACAGTTTGTCGATCAAGTCATGCCTGGATTTATGAAGCTTGGGAAAGTACAGCTATCAAAAAGTGTGTTAGTTAAGCTAAATAATACTCCACTTAAGGCTAAGCTATATCTTGACAGAATTCATAATAAGCTTCTCGCTGGGCTTGAATTTCATTACGGCCAAGTTGTCATTAATCCATTAGATGATGCAAAAGAACATAACGGGTTAACATTTCTTCGTGAGGATGTGAAGGAACAACGAATTTTGCAGCTAATGGACGATAGTATGTTTTCAAAAACAGAGGGTGGCTATTATTTACAAAATGAAGAATTAGAATATCATTTTCTTTATCATTTTCTTCCGTTATTGAAGCCTCTAGTTGAAGTTTATGCGACTTCAGCTGTTCGAACGAGATTATTTACCGAGTATTCTCATCCGAACTTTAGAGTTAAATTAGGTGAACGTACAAATTGGTTATCCTTTCAATTTGATATTGGTGGTATTCCTGAGTCGGACATTAAAGGCATATTAAAATCCTTAGAAATTAAACGACCATATTACCGACTATCTAATGGCTCATTACTTTCATTAGAAAGCCCAGAATTTACAAAAGTAACACGTTTTTTACAAGGATTAGACATTGAAGCTGACCTCTTCTTACCACAATTTTCATTACCAATAGGTAAAGGGATGCAGCAGCTTGATATGCTTGGAGATAGAACAATCGTTACATTAGAACACTCTTTCCAAAAGCTTTTGGACGATTTACAAAATCCACAAGCAAACTTTGCGATTCCTGAAATGGTAGGTACTTCATTACGGAAATATCAAGCACAAGGATATACGTGGCTGAAAACTATGGCACAGTATGGCTTTGGCGGGATTCTAGCTGACGATATGGGACTCGGAAAGACAATACAGAGCATCGCCTTTATCTCGTCTGTCCTTACTGATATAAGAAAACAAAAGCTGCCAGCATTAATCGTTTCGCCATCTTCGCTTGTATATAACTGGAAGCAAGAGTTTAACAAATTCGCTCCAGCTATCAACGTGGCAGTTGTTACAGGGACTTTACGCGATAGGGAAAACCTGTTGAAGAATTCGGCTTCATATGACGTGATGATAACGTCTTATCCATTAGTACAAAGAGATAGCACTATTTATAAAAATCATCACTTCCATACATTAATTTTAGATGAAGCACAATTTGTGAAAAACTTTCAAACGAAGACGGCGAAAACGATAAAATTAATCAAAGCAGCAAATCGATTTGCTTTGACAGGAACTCCTATCGAAAATTCAATAATAGAGCTATGGTCTATATTCCATCTTGTCTTTCCAGATTTATTCCCTGATCGCAAGGAGTTTCTTGCTTTACCAAGAGAAACGATTGCAAAGAAGGTCAGACCGTTTATTCTAAGGAGATTAAAGACAGATGTATTAGACGAACTACCAGAAAAATTCGAAACGGTTCACACTTCAGAATTGTTACCAGAGCAAAAAAAACTTTATCTTGCATACTTAGCAAAGCTTAAGCATGATACATTTAAACATCTTGATAAAGAAACGTTTGAGAAAAATCGCATTAAAATTCTTGCTGGTATTACAAGGCTGCGTCAGATTTGCTGTCACCCTGGACTATTTGTTGATGGCTATAAAGGTAGTTCAGCAAAATTAGAGCAGTTATTAGATATTGTGATGGAATGTCATAGTACAGGGAAAAGAATACTCCTATTTTCACAATTTACAAAAATGCTTGAAATTATTGGCCGCGAGTTAACAAATCTTGGACTTCCTTATTTTTATTTAGATGGTCAAACACCTTCTTCCGAAAGAGTTGAGCTATGTAATAAATTTAATAATGGCGAAAGAGGACTGTTTTTAATCTCATTAAAAGCAGGTGGAACAGGATTAAACCTTACAGGTGCTGATACAGTAATTTTATATGATTTATGGTGGAATCCTGCAGTTGAACAACAAGCGGCAGACCGCGCTTATCGTATGGGACAAACACGAAATGTTCATGTGATAAAGCTTGTTGCTAAAGGAACAGTTGAAGACAAAATGAACGCACTTCAATTAAAAAAGAAGCATTTAATTGAAGAAGTTATTCAGGCTGGGAATGAAAACATAAGTACACTTACGAGCGAAGATGTTCAAGAAGTACTAAGTGGATCAACAGATCAATAGAAAAAGTATAAATTCTCCAATAACGACCATTCTAAAAGAGAATGTCGTAATAAAGGAGACAATATATGGATTCATACGAATTAACAAATATGATTATTGACGAGCAATATGAACAAGAGCATGTAACAGCAAACTTTAAGTACAAACAAAAAGACTATAGCATAACGTTCACTAAATCAGACTTGGAACTTATTAATGCTTGGGTTTTTGAGAATCAAACATCGTACCCAGCTAATTTAAC